>DAIERC010000358.1 GCA_027347125.1 Ignavibacteriales bacterium | reverse complement strand
TTATTTAATTCTTTCATTATTATCTATATGTATATTATAATTTTTTTACGTTGTTAAAATATTCAATGGTTAAATTGTTCAATTGCTTTCTTATAACAATTTAACAATTATATAATAAGCTTATTCATAAAATCCCTGGCGGTAATATTCTCACAGTTAAATATAACTTGTTGAATTATTTTTTGTCTTTCCGGCGTTAAAAGCGTTGCCGAAAGGGCGTTAAATTTGTTTTCAAGGTCTTCTATCAACATCGGTTCTCTCGGGTCGCCCTTGGGGTACTCTAAATATTCCGAATATTCTTTCCCGTCTATGGTTTTTATAACTACCTTCGATGGTTGTTTTGCCGGGAACATTTTTTCAAACTCTTGAGAGGCTTCGCCTTTTATTTTATCAATTACTTCCCAGATGCGCGGGTCTTTCATCTTTTGCTCTGAAAAAGACTGCGTGGTAATTTTATGATCGACCAGAGCTGCGGCTATACAATAGGGAAGCGAATGATCGGCAGTTTCTCTCGATTCAGGGCGATACTTATGCGGATCAAACAAAATATCGCATGCTCTGGCAATGGTTGTAACAGTTACGGAATCTATTTGATCGTATCGAATATTATTCCCGGTTACAGCTTTTAATGTGGCGGTAATGTGTGTATGCGTTAAAGCTTCGGTAGGGAAGGCTTTCATGCCGCATTCCGTAATTTTAAATTTATTGCCTAAATTTTCTGTTAACTTTTCAATATCCCATTTCCACTCGCCCAACGAATCTCGTCCTTGCATTTGTTCGGGGTTCATTTTTTTATCTTTTGCGTCCCATCCGAAAAAGGTATCCATAAAACCTTCTTTGCCTTCAAATACTTCTTCGGTTCCGCTGTAACCTTGCTGTGCCATTAAAGCCGCAAACATGCCGGATTGAACAGCCATCGGATCGACGGTATTTTTCATCATCGTAAGTTTACCGGCAGTGGGGCAGCCGATTGTATGATTATGACTGCCGTTTATTCCGATGGCATTTACCATTTGATCTACCGATAAACCGAGAAGTTTTCCCGCAACAATCGGTGAAACAAATTGAGTTAAAGTAGCGTGATGCCATTTGCGTTCTCTTACACCGGGCACGGCAAATTCACAAAGTCGCTGCTCAAACTCATATGCTAAAACTATTGCGGTTATAACATCTTTCATTGAAGCGCCAACAAGTTCTCCGGCGGCCAAGGCAGCGGGTATCAAATCGGACGGATGCGAAGGATCCTCTTTCCAGTATATGTCGTTAAAATCTAGCGCGCGTATCATCAATGAATTTATTAATGTTACATTAACTGCAGGCAGCTTATCGCCGAAGCCAATAAGTGTAGCCTCTTTGCTTCCGCGCATTTTTTTGTAGATGTTGCGCAGGATGTTTACATCTTTTGTTTTGTAAGCGCCGTACGCACAGCCTATCGAATCATATAAATATCTTTTTACTTCGTTAACAACTTCGGCAGGCAGATCGTTGTAATTAAGATTTACAGCGAACTCTGCTATTTGGCGGGAGATGGATTTGTTCATAAAAATTGTAGATTTCTTTTTAAAATTTTATTTTAAGAATACCTGAATGTTAAATTGTTTGTTATTGAAAATATTATTTTAATTTTCAATAACACATAAATTGAAGAATTAAATTTTTTCTTTAACCCAATCTTCCAGGCAGCCGGTAACAATCAACTCCTGCGCGGCATGACCGACAGGCGAGAATAAATATTTTTTCTTATTTGTTTTTATTTCCGAATCTGCAAAATTTATTTGAACCCGGCAGTCTGTCTTTACGGTTAATTTTTTATTGCCATATTTTGATTTTAACTCTGTTACCAGTTCAGGGCATTCAATTAAAAGGAAGCCGTTGTTTAACGCATTCCGCTTGTATGTTTCGTTGAATGATCCGGCAATAACAAGCTTAATGCCCTTGTATTTAAGGGCCGTAGCGGCCTGCTCGCGGGAACTGCCTGTACCAAAGTTAAACCCGCCGACGAGAATATCACCGTTCTCAACTAATTTTGTAAATTCGGGATCATAATTCTCCATTACAACCTTTGCTTGTTGTTCCGGAGTTATATCATCCAGATAAGTATATTTGCCGGGATAAATACCATCGGTGTTTAAATTATCCTGGTAACAATATATAATGTTTCCTTCAATAGTTTCAGGGAAGTCTTTTATAATTTTTGTTTTTTCATGCTTCCCGTTTTTTTTGTGAATCGATTTTATATCGGCAAAAACATTTGAAGGACTGTATTCCCATGAGTAATCAATTTTTCCTGCTATTGCAGATGCGGCTACAACTGCCGGTGAAGCCAGGTAAACCTGCGCATCGGGCGAACCCATTCTTCCTTTAAAGTTTCTATTAGTTGCGGAGATGCCAACCTCGCCTTCTTCAAGCAAACCTGCGCCTAAGCCTATGCACGGCCCGCAGCCCGGCGAAAGAGGGATTGCGCCCGCCTGCAATAAAGCCTGCCAGTCGCCGTGATATTCGCTTTCGGCCTGAACTTCGCTGGAAGCAGCTGCAATATAAAACTTCACTCCTTCCGCAATTTTTTTACCTCGAATAACTTTTGCGGCTTCGGCAATGTCGCTTGCTCTGCTGTTAACGCAGGAAACAAGATACGCCTTATTAATTTTTACATTTTTGTTTTTTAGTTCGGAAACGGACGCCATAGTTTTAACGGTATTCGGTCCTGAAACGGAAGGTTGAATTGAACTTAAATCAATAATTATCTCTTTTGCATAAAGAGCATCTTCATCGGCTTTACAAGCAAGTTGCTCCAGCCTGGAAATTCTTCTTGCGTTTAATCTTGGGTGGGTTCCGTTTCCGTCTTTATCCGACGGTACGCCGGCCAACCCTCTTTTCGAAATTTTATCTGCTCTTTCTCTAAGCCATTCAATTGTTTTTTCATCGATCGGAAATACGCCCGCCATTGCGCCCCATTCGGTGGTCATGTTGGCAATAGTTAATCTTTCATCCACGCTTAAGTATCTAACGCCATCGCCTGCAAACTCAATTGCGTGATTAAGAACTTCGTCATTATTAAAAAAGCCGCACAGTGAAATGATTAAATCTTTTCCCGTAACGCCGGGTCTTAGTTTACCTTTTAAATTAACTTTTGCGATGGGCGGTATCTGCCACCAGGTATTTCCCGTTGCCCAAATCGCAGCAGCGTCCGTTCTTACAATAGGAGTACCAAGGCATGCCAGCCCGCCGTAAATATTCGAATGACTGTCGGACGCGACTACCATTTTACCCGGCCATGCATAACCTTCTTCAATCATTATTTGATGGCCGATGCCTCTGCCGGCAGGATAAAAATCATTGCCCATTTGTTTTGCGAACTCTTCTATCATTTTATATTTCTGAAGGTTCTTCTCGGATTTGTCCTGTACATTATGATCAAGTGTAAAAACAACCTGCCGCGGGTTAGCTAATTTGTCGGCGCCTATGCTTAAGAATTTTGGAATAACCGCACCGGTATTATCGTGCGTCATTACATATGAGGGTTTTATCGTAATGTAATCACCGCTGTGAACGAAATGAGTTTTATCGATATTGTGCGCGTGTCTTTGTGCGATCTTTTCTATTAATGCTTGGCCCATTTTATCCTCCTATTGTAGTTGCGAATCATGATTTATCATGATGAAGCAATCTACAAGTACAAATTAGTATTGCTGTATAAATCTTTCCATTCTTCATTGAATTTATTTATTAAATCTATTTCCTTCTTCCTTGAGCCGGCATTTATTAGTTTCACTCTATTTATGCCGGTCATCGGGTTGTTAAATTTTTCATAATAAACTAATGTGTATAAGACAGTGTTATTTTTATTTGTTAGAATGTATATAAAATAGTTTTTCATTGTAATTATAATTCAGATTGCTTCGCTCG
>DAIERC010000321.1 GCA_027347125.1 Ignavibacteriales bacterium | reverse complement strand
ATAAGCACTTAAAACTCATTAACAATGCCAAAATGAATTTTCGCATCGGAAAAAGAATCACCTTTTGCCAAAGCAAAACTTACCCTTAAAACCCCAAGGCTTGTTTCAAGATTTACTCCCAGTCCGTAACCGATATTAAAGCCTTCGTTTTTTTCTATGTTTAACGCAGCATCGGCGTTTCTTAAATAATAACCTGTATCTAAAAATAGGAAACCGAAAGTTCTTCTTGTAAGTAAAAACCGGTATTCTAAGTTTGTCCAGAATATTCTATTACCCAGGAACTGGTCTTCCCTGTAGCCTCTTAATGTGTTGGCGCCTCCAAGCCGGTAAAGATCGCTAACTTCAAAAAATGATCCTCTCAATTCCCTTCCGTGAAAAGAGGCCGCAATTATTTGCCTGCTAAACACCTGGTAAAATGCGCTTATATCCAGAGCGATTCGTTGCAGGCTAATGTTGGTTTGCATTCCGGGCGTAATATAATTTGCCGGCCCGGTTATTTTTTTTTTGCTGTATGAATATGAATTTTGAAATAACACGCCTTCCGTAGGAGCGTATGGATCATTACGTGTATCTATTTTAAGATTTAACCCGGTTGTAACAGCGCTTGAATTATAAACTGTAAAAACACTGCTATTATTTTGGGTAGGAATTACGCTTTCGGTTGAAAGATTAAAGGAAGCTGAAATTGTTTCGGTGGCAAGATATTCTATTGAGCCCTCTATTTTTCTTTGTACATATGTACTGTCCTGTTTTCTTTGAAACAAGCTTCCTAAAACATTAAATGGATATCCCAGGAACCAGGGCTCTAAATATTTTATTTCCAGGTTCTGTGAGTAGCGATCGTATTGTTGCCAGTTAATGGCTGCCGCTCTTCCGGTTCCGAATAAATTTCTTAAACTAACGTTTACTAGTCCGGTTAAATAACCGCTTTGACCGTTATTGGTAGCAGGTATAAACCCGATAACGCCGTCAAAATTATTTGTCTCTTTCTCTTTAACTTTAATTCTCAAAGTACCTTCATTCTTTGAATTCAAAAAAAATTCCGGTTGTTCAACGGGCTCAAAATATCCGAGAAGGTTAAGCCTCTTGGGCAACTCGTCAATAATTTTCTGCGAATATATTTCCCCTTTCATAATTCTTAATTCTCTTAGTATAACATAATCTTGAGTTTTTAAATTTCCAATAATTTCAAAACGATCAATTCTACTTAATATCCCCGGTTTACAGTTTATGTTAATATCGGCATAGTAACTGCCGGAGAGAGAATCGGCATGAAAATAAATTGAAGGAATTTCTATTTTAGCAAAAGGATAACCGTTATTTTCAAAATACGTTAACGCCTGTTCTATATCGTTTTCTAATTCACTTTTGTTGAAAATTTCCCCCTTCAAATATTCAAAATAAGTATTGATATGAATTTTTTGAGTTGAATCGAGTCCGCTAATATTTATACTGTTTATGTAGGTAGGAGTTCCCTGGTCAAGCTTAATAATTAAATTAACCGAACCGGTGTCGTAACGGATTATTTCTGTCCCATCAAAAGATGAGTGCAAATATCCCATACGGGCAAGATGAGAAGCCATCCTATATTTTACGCTGTCTATTATTTCGGGATATAATTTCATCCCGGCTTCAACGCCACTCCAGGTAATAACATCAGCTTTGTTGATATTAAATTTACCTTCTACATAAACCGAATGAACAACCTGGGGTGTTGCTTTTATGGAAAGGAAAATCAATAATAGGAAAAAATATTTACCTGGGCGTAACATCCAATGTCTTCATCTTTTTTCCCATCGGGGAGATTTTAATTTCTTGAGAAAAAGTTTCCAATTCACCGGCAGCTACATTGCAAACATCAAAGCGCGAAGCATTTATTATTCCAAGTTTGGCGGCAATTGTAATTGTTTCATTAAAGGTAAGATTGTTATGCCAGCCATAGGCAATACCGGCTACAAAACTGTCGCCGCTGCCCGTAGGATCCACGGTATTAATTTTAGGATTCTCAATTTTAAAATGGAAATCAAAATTAGAGGCGTAACTTTCATCGCCCCCGTTTGTAAGGTACGTTTGCTTTATTCCTTTTTTGTAAAGAGAATTTAAAAACTCTATTTTTTGTTCTTCACTCTTTAACGAAACACCCAACGACTTTTCAATTTCATTCATGTTGTTGTGCACAATCGTAGGCGAATTATCCAAACAGTTTTTCAGATGCTTACCGTACGTATCGCAGACTGAAATTTTATCATACTTGTTGGCAAGCTGAATGCCGTATGGGAAGATAGAATCCGTTTCGGAACAAGGAGAGCT
>DAIERC010000494.1 GCA_027347125.1 Ignavibacteriales bacterium | reverse complement strand
TTTTTTACTGCCATAACACAATGGTGGCAAGACATTCCTTCTATTTTTAATTCTTTTGTTGTCATTTTAGTTTCCTTTCAATTTTGATTTATTAATTCTTATCCAATTTCTACAACAAACATAAGAAAACACAAACGCTGTTGCGTTATATAATTTTTATAAAATGTTATATGATTTTAAGGATGCATAGGAATTATATTAAATGAAGGCGGGTGTAAATATTATGTTATTTGGTCAAGAGATTTACGCGTATTTCCCGTCATTGCCTTAAACTGGCTGGCGGTAAGTCCCGTAATTTTTTTAAATTGATTCGAAAGGTGCTGTACGCTGCTATAACCTAGTTTGTAAGCTATTTCACTTAACGTTAATTCGCCGTACTTAAGAAGTTCTTTGGCTCTTTCTATTTTTTGAAGAATGATAAATTGTTCGATGGTAATATTTTCTACCGAAGAAAACAAATTACTTAAATAATGATAATCCATTCCTATTTTTTCTACAATGTATTCGGAATATTTTTCATCAAAAGGTTGTTTCTCATCATCTCTCCTAACCAAATCCAGTATTACCAGTTTTATCTGTTCGATAGTTTTTGCTTTTTTATCTTCGATAAGTTCAAAGCCGTTCTCTTCAAGTACGGTTCTTATTTTATCAACGGGAAGTTCATCATGCTTACCGTTTACAATAACCTCACCCAGCAATATACTTCTAACATCGAGCCCTAATTTTTCCAGCTCTTCTTTCACAACTTTTATGCAACGGTTGCAAACCATATTTTTTATAAGGATTGTCGTCGTTTCCATTTTAAATACCTTATGCAATATCCAACCAATAAATTTATTTTAAATATAATAAATCCGGCGGATATTATTTGTTATGTAATTCATTCGCAAAATACCGGCAAAACATAAATCTTTTAGGCCGCATGGTTGATACCGGTAAATATTTAACGGTGGACATCCGATTTATCTATATTATTAATTATCTTCGCGTGCGGGGATGAATAATTTTGCTATTTTTGTACGCACTAATTAATAAAAATCTTGTAAGGAGAAAAAGATGTTGACCAAAGACGAGTTGCTTTTACAATTAAACGAACAAGGTATAAAAAACATAAATGAATTCCATTACAATTTCGGATCGCCCGCCCTTTATGAACATGCGATAAGAAGAAGAGAGGGGCTCATTTCACATTTAGGTCCTTTAGTAGTTAGAACAGGTTCTCATACAGGCAGAAGCCCGAACGACAAATTTATTGTTAAGGAACCTTCGAGTGAAAAAAATGTTTGGTGGGGAAAAGTTAATACGCCTATTGAGGAAGCTAAATTCGATAAAATTTATTCCAAGATGATGGCATATATTCAGGGGAAAGATATTTATATACAGGATTGTTATGCCGGGGCCGATCCTAAATACAGACTGCCGATTAGAGTGATAACGGAAACAGCGTGGCACAGTTTATTTGCCAGAAATATTTTTAGGCAATATCGTGACGATAAGGAATTAGATGCCCACAAGCCTGAGTTTACGGTAATAAACATGCCGTATTTTCACGCTGACCCGGAAACAGACGGAACAAACTCCGAAGCATTTATCATTATTCATTTCGGTAAGAAGAAAGTAATAATAGGCGGAACTCAATATGCAGGTGAGATTAAAAAATCTATTTTTACCGCTTTAAATTATCTGCGCCCGCTGGAAAAAGTTATGTCGATGCATTGCTCTGCAAACGTTGGGCAAAATGACGATGTGGCGGTTTTATTCGGGCTTTCGGGAACAGGTAAAACAACATTATCTGCCGATCCTGCGCGAAGATTAATAGGCGACGATGAGCATGGCTGGAGCAACAACGGCGTTTTTAATTATGAAGGCGGTTGTTACGCTAAAGTTATCAAACTTTCAAAAGAAGCCGAACCTGAGATCTTTGAGACAACACGCAGTTTCGGAACGGTGTTAGAAAACGTAGCAATGGATACAAGAAGCAGAAGGTTAAATCTTGATGATGAAAGTCTTACCGAGAACACGCGTGCGGCTTACCCATTAACGCATGTTAATAATATTGTCGTTGAAGGTGTGGGTGGTCATCCGAAAAATATTATTATGCTTACTGCCGATGCGTTCGGTGTTCTTCCTCCTATTTCCAAGTTGACAACCGAACAGGCTATGTACCATTTCATTTCTGGTTATACCGCAAAAGTTGCGGGCACTGAAGCCGGTGTTACCGAACCTAAAGCTACTTTCAGTGCTTGTTTCGGCGCGCCGTTCATGGTTCTGCATCCCACGGTTTATGCCGAACTTCTCGGCGAAAAAATTATTAAACACGGCGCTAAATGCTGGCTCGTAAATACTGGCTGGACAGGCGGCGCTTACGGCGTGGGTAAGAGAATGTCAATTAAACATACCAGGGCAATGCTTAACGCGGCGTTAAATGGTAAGCTTGATAACGTGGAAACTTACGTCGATCCTTTTTTCAACCTGATTGTTCCGAAAACTTGCGAAGGGGTTCCGGCGGAAGTTCTTAATCCGCGTAACACATGGAACGATAAAAATAAATATGATGAAACAGCTAAGAAACTTGCTAATATGTTTATTAAAAACTTTGAGCAGTTTGCCGAGGGCTCTTCCGAAGAGATCCGAAAATCCGGACCAAATAAATTCTAAGCAAAAACCTGTTAATATAATTAAGGCCGGCATTAACCGGCCTTTTTTGTTTAATGAAAAAATCTATCGAATAATAATTTTAACGTTGTCAAAATAACGACGGTTAAAAATACCGGTCTAATAAATTTAGCTCCTTTTTTAATTACCAAGCCGGAACCTATCTTTGCGCCGATAATCTGCCCCATAGCCATTGTTATACCTGCGGTAAAAACAATGTTGCCTGAAATTAAAAAAAGAAAGAGTGAAACAACATTGCTTGTAAAATTCATTACCTTGGTATAGCCTGTGGCTTTTGTAAAATTAAATCCCATTCCAGCGACAAATGCCAATGCCCAAAAAGAGCCTACGCCGGGGCCGAAAAATCCATCGTAAAATCCCAAAGTTAAACCGAATAACACATAAAACATGAAAGGAGTGAATCTGGCGCGCCTGTCGAAATCACCGAGGTTGGGTTTTGCAAAAGTATAAATAATAATTCCCACCAGCATAACAGGAATAATATATTTTAATACGTCGGATGAAATTTGTTGAACGACTAATACGCCGAGAGCCGCGCCAATAAGTGTAAATAGAATTCCCCATTTAGTTTCTTCCAATTTTACACCGCCTTTTTTTACATAGTAATAAGAAGCGGTAAAACTTCCGAAGCTTGATTGGAATTTATTTGTTCCCAGAACTTCATGCGGCGGAAA
Source organism: Ignavibacteriales bacterium (assembly GCA_027347125.1). Lineage (GTDB taxonomy): Bacteria > Bacteroidota > Ignavibacteria > Ignavibacteriales > Ignavibacteriaceae > FEN-1297. The sequence goes on along the minus strand of DAIERC010000494.1, from coordinate 2,299 downwards.
GCCGACGCTAAGCAGAACAGGCATTGTAATTAAACCGCCCCCGCCCGCAATGGAATCAATAAGCCCCGCAATTAAGCCGGTTAAAAATAAAATCGGATAAAGTAAAACAGGGTCTAGCATATAAACAGTAAAATGAATTTATTTTCTGCCGCTAAGATAATGAAGATAAAAGAATATTCTGAGCCGGTTGCAAATAAATTATTAACTAAAGAACATGGAGTAAGGGCGGGCTATATCTTGTTCTAATTCTGCTAGATTAATATTCCTTGATTTTCTGATTATCTCCTTGCCGTCCATAAAGAATAAAATTGTAGGCACGGCAAAAACACTGTTTTGTGCTGCCAGTTCTTTAGATCTGTCGCAATCAACATAAGCGAATTTCATAGAAGGGAATTCGGTATCCAGCAATTCAATAAGCTTGGGTTTTAAAACTTTGCAAACATTGCATGTCGGAGTGCTGAAGTAAACAACCGCCCCGGCGTTTTGCGAGATGAAGTTCTTGAATTCATCAACGGTAACTAGATCGATCTGCATAAATTTATAATCACTTTTATTAAGAAAAATTAACGGAACAATTATCGCAATTACGGCACGGCTTTTCACCTTTAAAGCCGAAGTAATCTGAAATATAAACACGCCTGCATTCTTCGCTCTTAAAATAATTTACTACCGATAACAACTTTTTGTTATCGCTTAAGAGTTTATTCTTCAGTCTTTCCTCGTCTTCAAGTTCGCGCGGAAGATCAGCAGTAATTACCATGTCATGATTGTCTAGTGAGCCTTCGATTACGCCGTATCTTTCAAGTAAACCCAGCGCGGTTTCAATCCGGAAATCTTTTCTGTTCTTGAAATTCATCTGCTCGCGCAGATGCTCAAGGCCCCCGGCGGAATTAACAATATGTAAATCTCTTTTTAACAAATCATACAGCGCCGAATAAAAATTCGCGTCCGGGTTCGACCATTTGATAAATTCCATCTGAGTGTAAAGATCATCCTGATTGTAAAGAAGCATGCATAGCGAATCTTTACCGTCTCTGCCGGCTCTTCCTATTTCCTGGTAATAAGCCTCGACCGACGAAGGAACTTCAGCATGAATTACAAAACGGATGTCCGGTTTATCTATTCCCATTCCGAACGCGTTTGTAGCAAGTATCAGGTTTTCCTTCCCGCTTATAAAATCTCTTTGCATCTGTTTGCGCATTTTATCGGGAAGTTTACCGTGATAAAGCTTATGTTTGATGCCTTTATCCGATAAAAGTTGCGAATATTTTTCAAGTGTTTGAATTAGCGCAAAATAAATTATTCCCGAACCGCTGAATTTTTCAATTACCGATAGGATTTCTTTTAGTTTATCTTTCTCGTCAAAAATATCAACTGTTTCAAGCCTTAAATTCGGCCTTTCTATTCCCTGATGAAATACTTTTATATCTTCCATTTTGATGTTCAACTTGTCGATTATATCCATTTGAACATCATGCGTGGCAGTTGCGGTTAAAGCTATTGTAAGCGGGTTGTTAAGCAGTTCCCTGAATTCTCCGAGGCGCGAATAATCGGGGCGAAAGTCGTGTCCCCATTCCGAAATACAATGTGCCTCATCAACAGCAAGCAAAGAAATGTTTGCTCGTTTAATCTTCTCAACAAAATCTTGCTTCCTAAAACGTTCGGGTGTTACGTAGAGGATTTTAATTTTCCCGGAAAGAAATTCTTCCAGCCTTAATTCTCTTTCGCTTTTTGATAAAGTGGAGTTTATAAATCCTGCGGGAATATTTTTTTTCCGCAGCGCATCAACTTGATCCTGCATCAAGGCTATAAGCGGACTAACAACGATAGTTCCACCTTCAAAACATAACGCCGGAATCTGGTAACATAAAGATTTTCCTCCGCCGGTAGGCATTATTACAAGCGAATGTTTGTTTACATCAACCAATCTATTAATTATTTTTTCCTGCTCGCCGCGGAATGAATCGAATCCAAAATATTTATTTAAAACATTAACCGGTTCTTTCATAAGACACTTCTGCTTTACTATAAAATTTTATGCGTAAAAATAATGATACGGTAAACTAAATGATATGACGGAGAAGCGCGTAAGATAAAAATAACCTTTGCGCTTTTATAATTTAGTAAATAAACCGGCCGCTTTGCCATGGTCTATTTTCTTGCAGACCTTTCCGTCCAATGCCGAAGCTAGTTGTAAACTTATTTGATTTACCGGCACTCTAATTTAAGAAGCCGGGCTTTCTTTCTTACTCTTTTCTATAAACGGCAGCAACAGATCAATCGGAACAGGGAAGATGAT
>DAIERC010000288.1 GCA_027347125.1 Ignavibacteriales bacterium | reverse complement strand
TTAAGCGTTCAGCAAGCCGAAGAAAATTACAGGATCATCCAGGAAAAATATAGTACGCAAGTTGCTTCCAGCACCGATTTGATTGACGCTGAGTCTTCCCTTGTTCAAACAAAAACAAATTACAATAACGCTCTCGTCGCTTATGAACTCGCAAAAGTAATGCTGGAAAAATCGGTTGGACGAAAAATTTATTGAACATGAAACAGAAAAACGCAAAACGGTACCTGAAAATTTAATTTTTTTGCTGCTGGGATAAATCTAAGTAATGAATTTGGAAAAGCATATGTACTCAATTGAAGTAAATAATCTAACAAAAAAATTCGGCGGGTTTACCGCTGTTAACGGTATTTCGTTTAACGTAAAACAGGGAGAAATTTTCGGGTTCCTTGGCGCAAACGGCGCCGGAAAATCTACCGCGATAAGAATGCTGTGCGGAATACTTGAGCCAACATCCGGCGATGCAATTGTAGGCGGTTACAGCGTAAAGAATGAGCCCGACAAAGTTAAAACCCAGATCGGTTATATGTCGCAGAAGTTTTCTTTGTATAACGATCTTACTGTTGAAGAAAATATTAATTTTTTCGGCGGCGTTTACGGTTTATATAACAAAAAACTTGAAGAAAGAAAGAGGTGGGTTTTAAAAGTTGCTTACCTTGATGGGAAAGAAAAGTTATTAACATCTTCACTGCCCGGCGGAATAAAACAAAGGCTGGCATTGGCCATCGCGGTTATTCATGAGCCTAAAATAGTTTTTTTAGATGAGCCTACCGGCGGCGTAGATCCTATTTCAAGAAGAAATTTCTGGGATCTTATAAATGATCTTTCCCAGAACGGCGTAACGGTTTTTGTTACGACGCATTACCTGGACGAAGCGGAATTTTGTAATTCCATTACACTTATTAATGCAGGCAATATAATTGCAAGCGGAAGTTCAAAAGAGCTAAAGACAAAATATCTTACGAATGCAATTTTGGAAGTTGAATGTGAAAAAGTTGTGGACGCTCTGGATCTTCTTTCGAAGCAATCGTGGGTTGATGAAACAAGTATATTCGGCAATTATATTCATGTAAGCGTGAAAGATGACGATGAGGGAAGAAAAAATATCAAAAAAATTTTAACAAATGAGAACTCGATAAAAATTTCCCGGATTGATAAAATAGTTCCGACACTTGAAGACGTGTTCATTTATCTTTTGGAAAAGGATACTAAAAAAAATGCTGAATAGAATAAAAGCTATTGCTAAGAAAGAAATGCGGCAATTAAAGCGCGATTCGCGGATGCTTTTCGTGCTGTTTGTATTTCCGATTTTACTTCTGGTAATTTTTGGATACGCCATAAATTTTGACGTGCACCATATTAAAATGGTAGTACTTGACCGCGATAAATCACCCGACAGCAGGGCATTTATAAGAACACTAACTAGCTCCGAATATTTTGATCTGGTTCGTTATATAGATAATGAGAATGAAATAAAGTCTGTGCTCGATACTAAAGAAGCCCAGTGTGTTATTGTTTTCCCGGAAGATATGTCGCGCAAACTTTATTCAAACCAGGAGGCAAAGATTCAAATATTGATTGACGGCGTTGACGGCAACACAGCTTCGATAATAACTAATTACATAACAGCGGCAACATCATCGTATTCCCAAAAATTTGCCGCAAAGGTTCTTGCCGTAAGAGG
>DAIERC010000279.1 GCA_027347125.1 Ignavibacteriales bacterium | reverse complement strand
TATACCGTCAACTCCTAGTGTGCCGGAATCTTTCCCGCCGTGTCCCGCGTCTATAACAATAACATTAAAATCCCATTTAGCTTTTTCTTTTTTTCTGATGGTGTTGTTATCGAATATTTTATTGTGAAACGCGATCAATATATCGTTACTGTTGTCTACGTTCAGAACTTCGCTGTTTGTATATTCTTTGCTTAGCCCGAATTGAATTTCCGTATCGGATTTAAGATTTTTTGCTTTTATCCATTTTATTAATCCGTCACCGCCGGATTTATCCAACGAGTTTACGTTTGCGTGAACATTGCGCAGAACAATAGTAAGCACGCCGTTCTTAAACGAGCTGTTGTAGGAGTAAATCCTTTTTCTTGAAGATATTTTAACCAGGGTGCCGTTAGCTTTTTCATCCAGAACAACGTGTGAAATATCGTAACCGGATTCTTCATGCGCGGTTTCTTTTATCGATTCCGCCTCAGACTCATTCTTTGCCATTGTTTGGATGATAAGCTTGTCCGGCTTTTGAAAATTCAGTTTCATTTCCGAAGCAAGCCTGAGAATATCGAGACAATAAGTAAGCGGAAGATATAAATGGTTGTTCAAATAATATGTAGAAGTTGGAAGCTGGTAAATTGTTAAGCCGTTTGAATTCTTTTTCGTTAAAACTATAAACGGATTTTTTAAGCTGACGTATAAAGAATAATTTTCAAAAGTAAGTTTTACCTTCCCTTCGTTTTGCGCATAAAAATATTTTGCCGAAAGAGCGTCTGCCATCGGTTTAACGGCAAAATAAACGGTTCCTTCCCTATCATAAACGGGAATGTATTTTGTGCCTTCCGGTGTTGTTACGGTAAGCCGCTCAATTGTTTGAGCGCTTAATATTGCAGAAAAAAATATAACCAGTAAAAGAACTTTTAAATTCATCAAAGAAAATCTCAATATTTTAACGTGCATTTCATCCGATAAAGGGAAGCATAAAACCGGTTCTCTTTTTATAATTTTCAAAGGCAGTGCTAAAATGCTTCGCAAGAAGCTTGTCTTCAAGAGATGCCCTAAGAATTAAAAACGGTAGCTCTATTATTGCAAGCGGAACAAGAATAACGCTAAGCGTTGCAAAGCCCGCGCCAAGGTCCAATAAAAACTGTGAAAGGTACTGCGGGTGTCTTATCACTTTAAATGGGCCTTTGGTAATCAGCTGATGATTCTTGGTAATCACCACTTCGGTAGAATAATTATTACCGAGCTTTCTATACGCCCAAATTTGTACCCATGAAAAAACAACATAAACAATCATGCCTACCAGCCTGATGTTTCTGTATGATTCTTTATAACCAACTGTGCCGATTTGAAAAATAGCCAGTATTAATAACACCAAAGTAATCATGGATAAATACAAAGGCAGCTTTTGCAAATAAGTTACGGGCTTTTCTTTGGCCTGCGAAACGGAAGATTTCAATCCTCTTTGAGCGCCGCCCAGGTTTGCGGCAAAAGTTGCTATAAGATTAATTCCGGTAAGAATATTTATCGGGTCCATTAAATAAATTACTCAACCTTTCTGCCGTGTTTCTCCATAATTGAGTTCCACTCTTCCATGCTTAATTGTTCCGATTCTTCGATAAGCATGATGGGAATATCGTCTTCTATTCTATAACGCCTGCGGGTATTTTTATCCACCGAAACAAGCGTGTTGCCGTCTAGTATAAGATCGGCTTTTGTTTCAGGGCAGCATAGTATATCGAGTAATTCTTTGCTTATCATCTTAACCTCATAAAATTTGGGTTTAAATTATAATTAAAATAAGATTATGACAAGTGCCTAAACACGTGACAACTTTTTATGTTTAAAGCAGTCAACCGTATGATCGTTTACCATTCCAACGGCCTGCATAAACGCGTAGCATATTGTTGAGCCGACAAATTTAAAACCCCGTTTCTTTAAATCCTTGCTCATCAAATCCGATTCGGTTGTTTTTGCCGGAACCTGCTTTAAATTTTCCCACGAGTTATTAATCGTTTTTCCGTTTGTAAACCGCCAGATGTAATTGTTAAATGAACCGAATTCTTTTTGAATTTCTAAAAAAGCAACAGCGTTTTTTACCGCCGACCTGATTTTTAATTCGTTCCTTACAATACCGCTGTCTGAAAGAAGCTCTTTAATTTTTTCTTCTTTATAAGCAGCAATTTTTTTTACGTTAAAATTATTGAATGCTTTTCTATAATTTTCTCTTTTCTTTAAGATGGTAATCCAGCTTAAACCCGCCTGCGCGCCTTCGAGAATTAAAAATTCAAAAAGTATTTTATCATCATGCACAGGCGTTCCCCACTCGTTATCATGATAAGCAATATATAACGAATCCGATGTAGACCAGCCGCATCTGGTTTTATTGTTGTTCATATTATTCTAGTAAAAGTGTTTAAAATTAATTCCGCTTCAGTAGATAAAATTGCCGTTGCTAAAATAGCAAATATTTATGCGCATTTAAAAGCTGCCGTAACCGGTTTGTATTATTAATCCGCTCCTTTAGCCGGGAAGAAGTATATCAACATATCATCAAGGTGAGCTTTCCAAAGGCCCCAGCTATGGCCTTCAGGATATTCGGCGCATTTAATTTGATAACCTTTTTTCGATAGGATGGTATCAAAGTCTTTTAAGTTTGAGCTTAAGCTTTCATAGCTTCCCCATACGCTGTGAATCTTTACATCCTTGGCGACGCCGTTTGTAATTAAGTTGTAAACTTCATATTTGTTCGGCCAAAACGCAGCCGACTGAAGTCCGCAATTACCAAAAACATCGGGGCGGTTATATGCGATAAGCGCGGAAATATTGCCGCCGAAAGAATCGCCTAGCACCAGTCGCCCGGACGGAGCCTTTATTGTATTATAACAACTGTCAATAAAATGTGTAAGCTCATTTTCAAAAAAGGAAGCGTATTGATTTCTTTTTGATTCGGCATATTCAATATTCCGGTTATTCGGCCGTACAAAAATACCTATTACAGGTTTTATTTTATTACTGTCTATTAAATTATCTAAAATATTAATTGCGTCGCCGAGGTCGGTATAATCGGTTCCATCCTGAAAATAAACCGACGGATACGCGCTAGCGGAAACGGAATCATAGCCGGGCGGAAGATAAATTTGCAATTGATAGCTTGAGCTAGTTAAAACACTGAATACCGATTGGTTCCGGAGTGTTCCATGCTTTTCATTATCGTAATATTTTATTTCCCAGGGTTTTACATAACCCGGCATCGCAAGCTCTGAGTTTTGGCCGTACCCGCCTGCTACCTGATTGGGGTTTAAAGGATCGAGAATCCAGCGGGCGGTATCAACTACAAGTTTGTAGTCGAGCCGGGCATTATTCTCAAAAGTTTTTATGTAATAAAATAAGTTTGTACCCGCCAGCCTTTTCAACTTTATATCGGGTTGCCAGTTTGTAAAATCGCCGGCAAGATTAACTTGAACTGCATTGCCTCTATATAAAAAACAAACCGTATCGTTTTCTAGGAAAGGAACGCCGCTTGATTTTGCGTAGTTCATAAAACTATCAACTTCGGCGCTTTTGAAATTAGTGTCTGCCGAAGAATTGACACGTTGAACAAAATTAATAAAATGTGTTTGAGGAAGAACCCGGATACTAACAAAAAAAAATATGATTAAGAGGAAAAGCTTTTTCATAATAATAATTTTTAGTGTTTATGTTTCAATGTAACAACCAAAATTATAAAAATTTTTATTGACAAATAAATAAACGTTTCATATTATCACCAACAATATTTCTCGTCTTCTTTGCGGAAAGACCTTTTATAAAATTAAATTTTAGATATTCGGCCTGCGGACCGAAATGGCTGTTTATACCTTCACCGTACCGGTTGCTTCTGTGTTTATAGTATTTCTTTTTAAAAAATTTATGTAAAACTATTTTTGAGGGACAAATGAAAAAGTTCTTTAAAGTGCTCGGTATTATTGTGGGCGTGCTTGCGGTAGTAATTATTGCGTTCTTATTCTACTTTAATGCTTCGTTTCCCAAAGCCGAACCGGTGCCCAATATAAAAGTGGAAATTACTCCTGCAAGAATTGCTCGCGGCGAATATCTTGCAAACAATGTTGCCGGGTGTATGGATTGCCATTCGCAGCGGGATTATACTAAGTATGCAGGGCCTATTATCCCGTTTACAAGAGGACAAGGGGGCGAAAGATATGACGGCCCGATGGCCGGTGTTCCAGGCGTTATTTATGCGTATAATATTACTCCTGCCGGCATAGGTAACTGGAGCGACGGAGAATTAATTAGAGCTATTACCACCGGCGTAACAAAAGACGGTAAGGCTTTATTTCCGTTAATGCCGTATATTAATTTTAATCATTTATCTCAAGAAGATTTATACTCGATAGTTGCTTACATAAGAAGTTTAAAACCTGTTGAGAATAAAATACCCGAAAGAAAGCTGGATTTTCCGATGAACTTAATTGTTAAAACCATCCCGCTTTCTTCGTACACTCCCGCATCCGCACCCGGTATGTCCGATACGCTTGCATATGGAAAATATCTAATTACTATCGCTAACTGCGGCGACTGCCATACACCGATGGATAAAGGCCAGCCTATTAAGAGCCTTGTATTCGCCGGCGGAATGGAATTTCATATGCCGTGGGGAACTATTAGAACCGCAAATATTACTCCCGATAATGAAACCGGAATCGGTAAATGGACAAAGGAACAATTCATAAATAGATTTAAAAGTCTGGCTTCGGATAGCGTGCAGAATGTTCCCGTAAAACCTCACGAATTTAATACCATAATGCCTTGGACGTATTATGCCGGAATGAAAGATGAAGACCTCGGGGCAATTTATACTTACTTAAGAACCGTTAAACCCGTACATCATGAAGTAATAAAATATACGGTTGCTCAATAAAATTTTGAACAAATCTTTTTTTACGCCCGCTTTGTTTATGATGTAAAACAAAGCGGTTTTTTTTTGCTGCTCAATTTGTTTATTATACCCGCAACGGAAAAAACAAAAACAGGCACTTAAATGAAAACCACCGGCTATATTGTAAAACCCAACGTTAAATTGGAATTATCTAAATATAAAACCGACGATACCGGAAACTTCAAAAATAAAAACGAAGCGGAGAAAGATTTAACAAATAATATTGAAGAAATGCAAAAGCTTCACGATAAACTTTATGCCGAAGATAAATTTTCCATTCTTTTAATATTCCAGGCTATGGATGCGGCGGGAAAAGACAGCACTATTAAACACGTAATGAGTGGGTTAAACCCGCAGGGCACCAGCGTAGTAAGCTTCAAACAGCCTTCGGCCGAAGAGCTTAATCATGATTACCTTTGGCGCTGCAACAAAGCTTTGCCCGAAAGAGGAAGAATAGGAATATTCAACCGCTCTTATTATGAAGAAGTTCTGGTTGTTAGGGTGCACGATCTTATAAACAACCAAAAAATTCCCGCGCAGCTTTTACCGCCCGATATCTGGAAAGAAAGGTACCGTCAAATTTCTGATTATGAAAAATATCTTTATGAAAACGGAACGGTTATTTTAAAATTCTTTTTACATGTATCCAAAGATGAGCAGAAAAAAAGATTTTTGGAAAGGATAGATAAGCAGTCTAAAAATTGGAAGTTCTCGGAAGCGGATATTAAGGAAAGACAATACTGGGATGAATATCAAAAGTGTTATGAAGAAGCTTTGGCAAATACAAGCAAGAAGCATGCGCCGTGGTATGTAATTCCCGCAGACCATAAATGGTTTATGAGGCTAGCGGTATCCGAAATAATTATTGCGACAATGAAGAAGATGCCTATCGATTACCCGCACCTGGATAAAGAACAACTTGCCCGGCTTCAGGAATGTAAAAAGGTTTTAGAGAACGAAAAATAATTTTAAAAAAGCTCTCTTATTTTTTCGGCCGGCCTTGCAAGTATTGCTTTTTTCCCTTTTTCAACAATAGGCCTTTGTATTAAATCGCTGTCGAGAAGCATAAGTTCAAGAAGCTGACCTTCATCGTAGCTGTCTATGTCAAGCTCTTTGAACGCTCTTTCATTTTTACGCAGCAGTTCGCTCGGTTTCAAATTCATTTTCTTTAACAATTCCTCTAGCTTTGTTTTTGTGAACGGTTCTATATAATAATTTACTTCTTCAAAGCTTACGCCGTTTTCTCTTAAAATTTGTACAACCTTCTTGCATGTAGTGCATGTAGGCTTTTCATAAACCGTTATCTTTTCCATAATCAACCTCTGTTTTATTTCCCTAATTTTAAAGGTAATATAACTACAATTTCTCAATTTGTTTTTGACGGCAGGAATAATAATCCATTATTCCGCCAAACAAAAAATAGCATTATACGTTTTACATTTCACTTTTCACCCGAACTGCGTTATGGTGAAATGCCCAAAACGAAGCCGGAAACGATTAAAACGAATCCGGAAGCTTTTAGTGTGGAGCCAGAAGTAACCTGGACGAATTGAAAATCAAATAGATAAAAAATAAAAAGCAGTAAGCAAGATGGAAAGTGATTCGGGCAGGTATGAAAAATTTCAGTTAAAATTTGAAATAACTACGATGATCGGGTTATTGGGTATGCAAAATATCTGTGATGGATAAAAAACTACATTTTGGGAGCAGATATTACGCAATGCAAAAAAACTTTTTATAAATCAAGTTGTAAAATTCATTTCTTTAAACTTACTTTGAAGCCCTTGTTGAAAATTTTATATTGTTCGGCACGGATCAAAATAATTCACTTTTACTTTTTTCGGCCTTTGGCCGATCCGCTAAGGCGGAAAGTTTTACTTTTAAATTTTTAATTGAACCATGAACATACCATCTATTATTGCAAAAGAGCTTAACATAAAAACCGAGCAGGTTGATTCGGTTATAAAATTATTTAAAGAAGACGCGACAATTCCTTTTATTGCTAGATATAGAAAAGAGCATACCGGCGGGCTTGATGAAGAAGTCCTAAGGGAAATAGAAGACAGGCTAAATTATCTTACGCTTCTTGAAGAAAGAAGAGACACAATTCTTAAAAGTATTGAAGAGCAGGGCAAACTGACCGACGAGCTTAAAGCAAAAATAATGGATTGCACAAAACTTCAGGAACTGGAAGACCTTTACCTTCCATATAAACCGAAAAGAAAAACACGCGGTACAATCGCAAAGGCAAAAGGGCTTGAGCCGCTTGCGCTGTTTATTCTGGAAAATCCGAATTATGCCGGCAGCCTTGAAGAAAAACTTGCCGAATTTATTAACGAAGAGCTTGGCGTTGGCACAATAGAAGAAGCTTTGCAGGGCGCTAAGGATATTATTGCCGAAATGATAAACGACGACGCGGAAGTTAGAAAAGAAGTAAGAAGCTATCTTCAGGAATCCTCCGCCGTTAAATCGGAAAAGACAAAAGAAAAAGCCGCCGACCAGCAGATAAGCGATAAACAAAAAGAAAAAGACAAAAAAGAAATTTACCAGATTTATTACGACTTCCAGATTGATATAACCAAGATAAAGCCATATCAAACTTTGGCGTTAAACCGCGGCGAAAAGGAAAAGGCTCTTAAAATATATTTTAGTTTCGACCAGCCGGTTGTGTTAAAAAAAATTAAAGAAAAATTCTTTCAATACCCAGAATCGGTGTTTATGGAAATACTTGACGAGATTGTTGAAGATTCGTTTACGCGGTTAACTTATCCTTCAATTGAAAAAGAAGTAAGGAATTATCTTACCGAATTGGCCGACCTTCACGCCATTGAAATATTCGCATCAAACCTGAGGCAGCTTTTGCTTCAACCGCCGCTGGCAGATAAAATGATAATGGGAATAGACCCCGGATTTTATTCGGGCTCTAAAGTAGCGGTTATAGACCAGACAGGTAAATATATTGAAGGATCAACAATATATCCGCACCCGCCGCAGAACAAAACGGCGGAAGCGGCTAAGGTTGTACTTAAGTTCATAGAAAAATATAAAGTGGAAGTTGTAGCCATTGGCAACGGAACCGCCAGCCGCGAGACGGAATTGTTTATTGCCGAACTTATAAAAGAAAATAAATTGAAATGCCAGTACATTATTGTTAATGAAGCGGGCGCCTCTGTGTATTCGGCTTCAACTGTGGCAAAAAAAGAATTCCCCGATCTAGAGGCGAGCCAGCGCGGAAACATATCAATAGCCAGAAGAATTTTGGATCCGCTGGCGGAGCTTGTAAAGATCGATCCCAAATCAATCGGCGTTGGCTTATACCAGCATGATGTTGATCAGAAATTGCTTGCGCATAAGCTGGACGATGTTGTTGAAAGCTGCGTTAACTATGTTGGCGTTGATGTTAATACCGCTTCGGCTTCGTTGCTTACGTATGTTTCGGGTTTAAATAAAAGAATAGCCGAGAATATTGTTAAGTACCGCGAAAAGGCGGGGCGTTTTAATGAACGAAAAGAATTAATGGAAGTCACGGGGCTGGGCGAAAAAGCGTTTGAGCAGTCTGCCGGGTTTTTAAAAATACGCGACGGCGAAAACCCGCTTGATAATACTTTTATTCATCCTGAGTCGTACAAAGCCACCGAGCAGATGCTTGAAAAATTCAACATGCCTCTTGCCGGCATAAAAGAATCGGGTGCGATGATCTCGCTTCTTGTTAATCAGAAAGGCACAAAAAGGCTCGCGGAAGAAATAGGCATCGGCGAACCGACATTGATAGATATAATTGAAAACTTAAAAAAGCCCGGGCGTGATCCGCGCGAGGATGTTCCGAAGCCGATCTTAAGAAGCGATGTATTGAAGATGGAAGATTTGCAAATCGGCATGAAGCTGAAAGGAACGGTAAGGAATGTAGTTGACTTCGGCGCGTTCGTGGATATAGGTGTAAAGCAAGACGGGCTTTTGCACGTTTCGCAGATGGCCGACAAGTTTGTGAAAAATCCGCTCGATGTTATCAGTGTCGGTGATATAATTGATGTTACAATTACCGGAATAGACATTGAGCGCGGGAGAATATCGTTAAGTATGCGCGGATAAAAATTGCTTTGCGCCCCTTGCGGGTAGCTTACTTACCGGCAAGGGCGCAGATAAAATAAGTTTGACTTTCCGGCGGCACATTCATAACTTAATTGCGTTAATTTATGGGGGTGCACATGAATAATATAAAAACGCTGTTCCTTTCGGCGCGGCCTTTTATTTTTTCCGCTATAATGGGGCTATTCTTACAGGATCCTCTCATACTACCTGAGTTTGACTGCTACGATGATTTAGACAAGCATCATAAAAATCATAATATATTAGTTCTTGATGACGGCGCTTTAAACCCAAACAAGCAAGACACTTTTATAAATGAATTATTAACATCGCACCCGGATAAATGCCTGCTTTATACTTGTTCAACCGATAAGAACTATATTGCTTCAGTTATTCCTTCGGGCATAGGAGGTATAATAAGTCAAAGCGCCGGAACGGAAGTGTTAAGAACCGGCATAATAAGCGTTGCCGGGGGAGGAAGATTTTACTGCGATAAAATTGAAAAACTTTTGTTTGACAGCAGCGGTACCGGGAAACAAGAATTTCTTAAATGCCTTACTGTAAGAGAGAAAGAAATACTCTTTTTTACAAAAGAAGGAAAGACCAGTAAAGAAATATCGCAGTTGTTCGGCATAAGCGTAAAAACGGTAGGGCGCCATAAGGAAAACATAAAAAGTAAATTGGGGCTTCACCGAACCAATGAGCTGTATAAAATTTAGCAATGGGTAAATTACCCATTGCGGAGTAAACCGATATTTGGTAATATAAAAACAAGCTTAAATAATTTTTACCATTTTTATTGGGGGTTAAAATGAAAGCTTTTTTTACTAATCTTTTTATTTCCTTGTTTGCCGTTTCATCAATTTTTGTTTTGCAAAGCTGCGGCAATGAGAACATGGTAACGCAGCCGCTGGAAAAGCCGGTGAGTGAAACTCCTATAGCAAAAGTAACAACAACGCCGGCTTCCGCAACCGATACATTAATAACGCTTAAAAAGAGCGGTAAAGTGTTAATGCTGCCAAAGGGACTTTC
>DAIERC010000276.1 GCA_027347125.1 Ignavibacteriales bacterium | reverse complement strand
CCTATTCCCGGTATTGCAACTAGTCGCGAAGAATTGCCTGATTGAATTGCGCCTTTTAATTCATCTATCTGAATTCCGGATAAAATACTTAACGCCAGCTTAGGGCCTATGCCGTTAACACTGATTAAAAGCTCGAACATTTCTTTTTCCGTTTCCGTAAAGAAACCGAATAAAGTGATGGAATCTTCTTTAACGCTTGTAAAGATGAAAAGAGAAACAGTTTCTTTGTCGGTAATTTTTTCAAAAGTGTTTATGGAAATGTTTATCAGGTAACCTACGCCGTTAACGTCCAGAAGAATTTTTGTCGGCTTAGCCGAAATTATTTTTCCATTTAAATAACCGATCATGTTTAAACCTTAAATCTTATGAATTTATTACTCTATCGGGAAAAGCTTCAATAAAAGATTTCCAGTTTGTACTTTTCTTTAACGGCATACGCATGCGGAACGCATGGCAAAGCGCCACGGCAAGGGCATCGCTCTCGTCTGATCTCATCTTTTCTTCTTTTATCTCAAGTATGGTTTTTATCATATAGCTCACTTGTTCTTTGGATGCTGCGCCGGTGCCAACCACCGACTTCTTTACTTCTCTCGGCGAGTATTCGCTTGTGGGAAGTTTGTTATGTACGGCAGCTAAAATCGATACACCGCGTGCATACCCGATCTTCATTGCAGACTGTACATCCTTTCCGTAGAATGCCGTCTCAATTGCAAATTCATCCGGTTTATATTTTTTAATAATGTTATTCAGCTCATCGTAAATTATTTCTAATCGTAATGAAATAGGTTGGGACGCGGGCAGTTTAATTAATCCGTTTGCTATACGGGTAAGGGAATTTTTATCTTGTTTGATTATTCCGTAACCGGTGTAATTGGTTCCGGGATCAATGCCTAAAATAATCATTAAGCGTTTCTTTTAATTAGTTGCGTTGCATATGAAGAAGCCGGTTTAATAAATGTCCCCGCCGCATAAAGCGCGGGGATCAATAGCAAATTGGAAAACGGTGCAATGCTGTTTTAGCAAAGCAGGAAAATTTTAGCTTAAAGAAGATTCATCTATATCGGCATTTGAAAAAACATTCTGTACGTCGTCAGAATCTTCAAGCGATTCAAGAAGCTTTATAACTTTTTCAGCATCTTCGCCGGATACGCCTATCGAGTTTTTAGCAATCCATTGAAGCGACGCGTTTTCTACGGTTAACCCTTTTTCAAGTAAAGCTTTTCTAACTGATTCGAAAGCTTCAATAGGGGCCTGAACAATATAAAGTTCATCTTCGGTTTGTAAATCTTCGGCGCCGGCTTCAAGAATAATTTCCATTATTTCATCTTCTGATTTTCCCTGTTTCGGAAAAGTAACCACACCTTTTTTATCGAACATCCATGCTACCGAACCGCTTTCACCCAAATTGCCGCCGCCGCGAGAGAACAAATGCCTTACCTCGGCAACAGTTCTGTTCTTATTATCGGTAGCAACTTCAACTAATATTGCCACGCCCGCCGGGCCGTAACCTTCATAAGTTAATTCAACATATGTTGCGCCTTCAAGCTCGCCAGTAGCTTTTTTAATTGCTCTTTCAATATTATCCTGCGGCATGTTCGCCGATTTTGCGTTATCTACGGCAAGCCTTAAACGAGGGTTACCGTTGGGGTCTCCGCCGCCTTCCCTGGCAGCAATGGTTATTTCTTTAATCAGTTTGGTAAACATCTTACCGCGCTTTGAATCGATAGCCGCTTTCTTCCTTTTTGTGGTTGCCCATTTTGAATGACCTGACATGTACCTTACTCCTAATTATTTTCTTTTATTTTAATATCCTTTAGTTTGAACTGCGGAAAGGTTCGGCCGTCCCTTACGCTTTTGTCGATTGTATAAACCAGATTAATCAAATTATTATTTTTTATCATATCCATATATTCTCCCATGTTAAAGCCTATGCAATCAAATACTCTGTCGGAACCGGCTTGCCGTACATTCATTACGACGTGATTGTTTCCTACAATTCTAGGATTATTAACAACTTCAACATCTTCAGACAAAAATACCGGGCGCATATTGCCCGGACCGAACGGGGAGAATTGATCTATTATTCTTAAAAACTTTGTTGTTATTTCTGAAAATTTTAGAACAGAGTCAATATGTATTTCAGGTAATAGATCATCTTCAGACATCGATTCTTTTACTACCTGGTTAAATTTGGCTTTGAACTCTTCAATCTTTTCAAGCTCTACGGCTAAACCGGCCGCCGCTTGATGGCCGCCGAAATGGATCAGAAGGTCTTCACATTTTTTTAGAGCTTCGTAAATATTAAAATTGGATACGCTTCTTGCCGAGCCTTTCGCCACCCCGTCAACTGTGGTTAACATAATGGTCGGGCGGTAATATTTTTCAACCAGTCTAGAAGCAACTATTCCTATTACGCCGGGATGCCATTTTTCCTGATGAAGAATTATTGCCACATCAGCGGTTAGATCCAAAGAATTTTGGACGATCTCCAATGCGCTGTCATAAGTTATTTCATCAATCTTCCTGCGTTCATGGTTTTCGCTTTCCAGAATTTCCGCCAGCTTTATTGCTTCTTCTTTATTTCTTGTAATCATTAATTCAACTGCGCGCTGCGCGTCGCCAAGGCGGCCTACCGCGTTTATTCGGGGAGCAATTGTAAAAACTACCTGGCCGGATGTTAAATTACCTGCGGATATATTGCTGGCGTCGATTAGTGCTGCGATGCCCGGGCGCGGATTGGTGTTTATCCTGTCAAGCCCTTCTTTTACAAGAACTCTGTTTTCATCTACCAGTGGAACTATATCTGCCGCGCCTGCTAGCGCAACAAGATCTAGGTATTGAAGCGGAAGTTCTCTTTTCCCGATTCTTTCGGCAACACCCTGCGCAAGTTTAAAAGCAACGCCGGCGCCGGAAAGATATTTAAATGGATAACTGCAGCTCGGCTTAAGGGGATCCAAAACGGCAAGCGCCGGAGGGATTTCATCTTTGGGTTGATGATGGTCGCAGATAATAACATCCATACCTAATTGGTTTGCGTATTCCGTTTCATCAACAGCGGTAATGCCGCAATCAACAGTTATAAGAAGAGAAGTTCCTTTGTTTTTAATTGTGTCAATTCCGGATTTTGAAAGTCCGTAGCCTTCGGTTAATCTCTGTGGAATGTAAAACTCAACGTTTGCGTCAAGTTCTTTTAGGAACATGTATAACAACGCAGTGGAACAGGTGCCGTCAACATCATAATCGCCGTAAACGCAAATTAATTGATTTTCGGTAAGAGCTTTAATTACGCGGTAGGTTGCCGCTTCCATTCCATCCATAAGGAACGGATCGTTTAAAGAATCCAGCGATGGCCGGAAGAAAGTTTTAGCTTGATTGAAGTTAGTAATATTTCTCAGCACTAAAAGCCTTGCAAGTACGTCGGAAATATTTAACAGATCTGCTAATGATTTTACCGAATAGTCATCTTCTACGTCTCGTATTTTCCAGCGTTTTTTCAGCATAACTATTTCCAATGGCTCTGTAAAAGAACATAAAGAAAGGCGCAGATCTATAAGCCGAATTTTGTAATCCCGTTTAACCTTTTTACGGATTAAGCAGAGACGGCAATTATTTATCTGGATCTCGAATTACTCCGAGATTCTAGCAGTCCACCCGGGAATTATTCAAAGCGAACAACTTTGTCCCGGTTTACACCGGGGAAATTCCCTTATTTGACCTTGCTTCAGGTGGGGTTTGCCTTGTGCCGGTTTAACCGGCATCCCGCTATAAACGGGACCGGAAATGTTACCATTTCCGCGGTAGGCTCTTACCCTGCCATTTCACCCTTATCCCGATTTTCATCGGGACGGTATATTTTCTGTGGCACTTTCCGTATCCCGATTAAATCGGGACCCCGGGCGTTACCCGGCACCCTGTTCTGTGAAGTCCGGACTTTCCTCCATCCCGGTAAACCGGAACAGCAATTGCCCGATCTGAGCCTTTCTTAAGCTCCTCAACTAATTGTACGTACTAGATACTTACAACATGAGCCAATAATTTTAAACTTTTTTGAGTTAATGAAAATGAAAGTTTTATTTTAATGATTCAAATATAATAAATTACTTCTCGTAAAACAGCAGAAAAGATACAGAATGGTATAAATATTGGCTATGGAAATTGCGGTAAAACCGCGTTTTTCACAATGTGAAAATGATGAGCACTCTATCCTTACTCGTACCGACGTTTTGCCGGTACAAGTACCGTAATTTTTTATTACGGCCGGTATAGAGTTTATATTAAACCCTGGTACTTTACCAGAATTTAAACGTCAATCGTGTCGGCTACTTCTGTAGATACAAGAATTCGCCCGCAATATTCGCAAAAGAAAAGCTTAGTGTTTCTTCTTATTTCCAGTTGACGCTGCGGCGGCACAATGTTATGGCATCCAGAGCAGGCCGAACGTTTAATTGTTGCAACAGCTTTTCCTTTTTTCGCTTTACGGATTCTCATGTACGCCGAGTAGTCTGGTTTTTTTGTTAAAGCTTCTATCTCTTTTCTTTTATTTCTCAGCTTAACTTCTTCTTTTTCATTCGTTTTAATTATCTCTTTTAAGTCAGCTTCTTTAACTTTTAATTCTTCGTTCAGTTCATCAAGCTTCGGTAAAATTTCGTCTATCTCGTCGGTAAGTTTTTTACTCAAATCTGCAAGCGCGTCGTTTTCAGCTTCTAGTTTTGCAACCTGCTCATCGGTATGGTCAATCTCCTTGGTAAGTGCGTCGTATTCTTTGTTGTTTCTAACTTGGTATAGCTGAGCTTTAAATTTTTTCTGATTCTCTTTCATGCTTTCAACTTGCTCTTCATTCTCTTTACGCTTTTCAAGAGATTCTTTCTTCTCTTTTTCTTTTGCGGTAATTTCACTTTTATACCCGGAAATTTTATCTTCCAGTGCCTGCACGGCATTCGGAAGATCTCCGCGAAGCTCTTCTAGTTCATCCAGTTGGTCGTCTAGATTTTGTAATTCATACAATATTTTAAGCCTGTCAAACAATTTATTTATGCTCCTCAATTATTATAAAAAATTATGGGGTTTGTAGACCCGCCGTATTTAAAAATCTTGATGTCCGGATTCTTCCGGTAAATAAAATCTTTTAATCTTTTTTGCACTTCATTTAATGAATGGATTTCAGTTTCATAATGGCCGGCGTCAACCAGCAATATCTCTCCGTCGGCATCATGAAATGCGTGGTATTTTATATCGGCCGTTATAAACGCATCAGCTCCAGATTTAACGGCCTCTTTAATCAAATCGCTTCCAGAGCCGCCGCATACAGCAACCTTTTTTATTGTATTTCTTTTACTCTTCACATACCTGAAGTTTTTTGTTTTCAACTTTTCGGAAATGTAGTTAAGAAAATTATCGCTTTTCATCGGCTCTTCCAGGTAACCGACGGCGCCGGCGCCGAAGTTTTTATTATTGTTTTCCAAAGGATATACATCGTATGCAACTTCTTCATAAGGATGAGCACTTAACATAGCCGGTATTACTTTATTCAGATTCCACGAGTTAACAATTACCTCAAGTTTAATCTCAGCCGCTTTTTCTATGATGCCTTTTTTGCCGATAAAAGGATTTGATTTTTTCGAACCTTTAAATGTTCCCTCGCCGGAAGTTGCGAAACTGCAATTTGAATATTTGCCTATTATGCCGCCGCCGGCTTCAAATATTGAACCGGCAACTTTTTCAACGGAATCTTTCGGTACAAATACCGCCAGTTTAAATTGGTTTGATTTCGAACTTACAAGAAAAGATATATCACGCAGTTTCAATATTTTTGCAAGCTCAAAACTTACTCCGTTTTTTGTAAAATCTAAATTTGTATGTGCGGAATAAAGTGTAATATCGTTTTTAATTAGTCGCTCAATCAATTTGGAATTTTTATCATTTAGAAGATCAATTTTTTTGAGAGGTTGAAATAAGAGGGGATGATGTGAGAAAATAAAGTTGCAATTTTTTTTAATCGCATCATCTGCGACCTTATCAGTAAACTCGAGACACAGAAGGATGTTTTTCACTTCACGGTTTACTGAACCTATTTGCAAACCGACATTGTCTTTTTGCCAGGCTATTTCTTTGGGCGCCCAATCCTCAATATATTTAATTATTTCCCTGCACGTCATATCAAAAAAAAATGCACTTCGGAGTTTGAAGTGCATCTTTCTAATTTTTTCTACCTTGGCTGCTCAGCAGCCGCTATATACGAGATCTTATAAAATATAAATTTATTGATTTCTTTTATCATAATTAAGTTGTCAAATATACGTTATCAAATATTAATTTCCAACAATGCATAAATATATTATCAAAAAATTGTTCTAAGAATTGTGATTTATATTACCCGATTGAAAATTTTAATTTGGTTCCCGCCAATTATTGTCTTCCTTTATTAATTCTATAAGGGAGTCAACCGCTCCGGCCGAAGGGATATTTCTTTTTACAATATCTTTTCCTCTGTAAAGAGTTATTTTTCCCACACCGGAACCAACATAACCGTAATCGGCATCAGCCATTTCACCGGGACCATTTACAATGCATCCCATAACGGCAATTTTTACGCCTTTAAGATGCTCGGTCTTTTTCCTTATCATATCTGTGGTTTCTTGAAGATCAAACAATGTTCTGCCGCAGGAAGGGCACGCTATATATTCGGTCTTGGAAATTCTTGCTCTTGCCGCCTGTAAAATTCCAAAGAGAATTCTATTAATAGATTTCTCCCTGGTTTCATTGTTATCGATAAAACTTTTTACGTATCGGTTGTTATCCGGATTGCTGCCAAATTCTTCGTGTGCATCGGATTCGATCCAAACGCCGTCTCCAAAACCATCAATTAATAAAGAACCTATATCGGTTGAGGCGTACAGTCTTAAAAGTGACAGGTCGGTTTTCCTGTAATTTCTTTTTATGATTACCGGGTTATTTATTTTTTGCAACTCAAGTTCTATAAAGGCTCTTCGTTGCTCCGGCATACCGTGAGCATTTGCCGTTTCAATTATAAGTACGGCGCTTTTATCGGAATTTATTTTTGATAAAAATTTATTATCCAGATTATCAATATTAAATGTTACGAACTTTATAAAATAATCGGGAAAATTTTGGGTTGTAAATTCGTCCGCCGTTAACACCGGGTAAGATGAATCGGTTTTTAAATTACGCCAGGAGTCGAAATCATAAATTATTTTTAAACCGCTTGGAACATCAAACGGCAGCTTATTCTTGCCGGCGTAAATAAAATCGGGAGCGCTGTCGTTCATGCTCCATTTATCCGTAACTTCATTATAAAAATAACCAATGCTTGCCAGCGCATTTACGCTTTCAATTCTTTTGCCGCCAAAATCCGCAACTACTCTTGGAACATTGCTTCCGCCGATGTTTAGAATTTCAAATGTTTCTCTTCTTTTATAATTGAAAGGATCGTAAGAAATTTTTTCTACCGGCATTATGCTTTTATGCGGTGTTCGCGCTTTGTAGCGGTCTGCAAGTTGAATAGCAACCGGCGCTTCAAACTCCGGGTCTTCGGTAAGTGAAACTCTAATAGTATCGCCAATGCCGTCTTCCAGCAGTGCGCCGATTCCGAGAGCTGATTTTATTCTTCCGTCTTCGCCGCCACCGGCTTCCGTTACGCCAAGATGAAGAGGATAATTCATTCCTTCTTCTTCCATTTTACGAATTAATACGCGATAAGCTTGAACCATTATTTGCGGATTGCTCGCCTTCATTGAAAGAACGATGCTGTGATAATCAAAGTCTTCGCATATTCTTACAAACTCTAATGCTGATTCCACCATTCCAAGCGGTGTGTCGCCGTAGCGACTCATTATTCTGTCTGAAAGCGAACCGTGGTTTGTACCGATCCTCATCGCTGTTCCGTATTCTTTGCATATTTTAACAAGAGGAATAAAACGTTCTCTTATTCTTTCCAGCTCTGCTTCGTATTCGGAATCGGTATATTCTATCGTCTGAAATTTTTTTCTGTCTACGTAATTACCGGGATTTACACGCACCTTCTCAACAATTCTTGCGGCCAGTTCCGCGGCGTTCGGTGTAAAATGAATATCTGCAATTAACGGTACGTTGTAACCGCGTTTACGCAGTTCTTTTTTTATCTCTTCCAGGTTTTGCGCTTCAAGCTTGCTTGGCGCAGTAATCCTTACATACTCGCAGCCGGCGTCAACCATGCGTATTGTTTGTTCAACAGTCGCTTGTGTATTCATTGTATCTGTTGTTGTCATCGATTGAATTCTTACCGGGTTATTAGCTCCCAGCGGAATATCGCCGATGTAAACTTCGCGGGTTTTATATCGAGAGTAAGACGTAAGACTGTTGCAGTATCTTTGGGATAGATTAATTGTATTTTGCATACGTTCCCGTTTTTTATGAACTCGCTGTTCAACCGTATTTATGAGGCGAGCAGCGGAAAAATTAAATTTCAATTTAATAAAAACTACTTTTTTTTATAACAAAGATGCCAATTGATTTAATAAAATGAAACATAAATTTTTATTTGTGGTTTTATATACATGCAATAGAACACGGATTTTCATCGATAAAATATTAGATCGGGTTAATCTGTGGTTACTCCCCTGTCTTAATTCAAAAATTTATTATGAGCGGGACGTAAAACGGAAATATCTTTTCGACATTTTTTGTTAAATTATGTTTGTTAAAAAGGTTCATTTAATATAGAAAATAATTAATGCGAATTTCGGAAAACAAAATAGAAGAGATTAGAGCTTCGGCTAACATTGTTGATGTAATAATGGAGCACGTACAACTGCGGCGGCGCGGAAAAAATTACATTGGCATTTGCCCGTTCCATAACGAAAAAACGCCTTCCTTTACCGTAAGCGAAGAAAAACAAATTTTTCATTGTTTCGGCTGCCATGCCGGCGGAAATGTTTTTAAATTCTTGATGGACTATGAGAAAATCTCTTTTGTTGAAGCCATTCAGGAAATGGCGCAAAGGTTGGGAATTTCCCTTGAGCTTGATGAAACGGATTTTACGGAAAAACAAACCGAACAGGAAATTCTTTACGATATAAATACGGAAACCGCACGCTATTTTTCCAACAATCTTTTACATCACCCCGAAGGTGAAATTGCCAGACAGTACTTTCAAAACAGAAATATAAAACCGCAAACTTTACGCGCGTTCGGTTTGGGCTATTCTCCGCCCGGATGGGAAAATTTTATTTCGTTCGCGCATGAAAAAAAGATTGATCTTGAAAGAGCTTTAACACTGGGGCTCATCGGGCAGAATAACGACGGCCGGTTGTACGATAAATTCTCGGGCAGAATAATCTTTCCTATCTTTTCACCAAACGGCAGAGTAGTTGCGTTTGCCGGAAGAATAATTGAGAAGAGGGAAAACGCCGCGAAATATTTGAACTCGCCCGAATCTCAAATCTATGTAAAAGGAAGAATACTTTACGGGCTTTCGCACGCGAAAGATGAAATAAGAAAACTAGACAAAGCGATTCTTGTTGAAGGTTATATGGACTTGATTTCCTTATACCAGAGCGGAGTTAAAAATGTTGTTGCGGTTTCCGGCACGGCTTTAACCGAAGAGCAGGTTCAATTGTTATCAAGGTACACAAAAAATGTTGTACTTTTGTTCGACGCAGATACAGCCGGCATAAAAGCGTCGATGAGAAGCATAGAACTTTTGTTAAGGCGCGATATGGAAATAAAAATAGCTTCGCTGCCGGCAGGCGAAGACCCTGATTCGTTCGTTAACAATTTCGGGCGCGAAAAGTTTGAAGAGTTTATTAAGAAAGCGCAAAACTTTCTGGAATATCAAACCGAATATTTTAATCAGCGGGGGATGTTTGATGAGCCGGGCAAAACAGCCGCGGCAATAAGAGAACTGGTAAAACCCGTAGCGCTAATAAACGATGAGCTGAAACGTAATCTTTTGTTAAAATCAATCGCAAAAAAATTTAACCTGAGAGAAAAGCTTCTGGAAAGCGAGCTTCAAAAAGCTATTGACGCAACAGGCAAACAAGTAACAAACGAAGAAAGAATACGCGATAGAGAAATTGCCAAACAGGAACAATCGATATACCAAACGGAAATAAAAACCGCTTCGCCGGTAAGTTATAATCTCGAAAAGGAAATTGTAGCGTTATTGTTCGAAGGCAACGAGAGCGTAATAGAATTTATATTGAATCATATTTCCCCCGATGAAATAGCGGTGGAAGCGCATCAAAAATTATTTGATCTTGTGTATGAGTCGTTTCAAGACGGGAAAGAATTAATTGCCAGCGCGCTTATTGATAGGATACCTGAGCAGGAAATACAATCGTACGTTTTAGAAATTACGCTTGACAAATATTCAATCGCAAAAAAATGGGAAGATATTTTCCCGGGCGAGCCGCGTGACGCGGTGTTAATAAAAATTGCAAAAGACACCGTGCGCAAGTTTAAGCTTGAACAGATAGATTATAAAATGGCCCAAAATTTAAAAGCTATAGAAAACGCTTCGGGCGAAGACGAACGCTTCCAAATTATAAAAGTAAACCGCGAACTCGAAAAAGAAAAATTTATAATCTCACAGGACCTTAGCGATAGATAAACCGCAAAGGTTGTAAAATTTTTCCCGTTGCATAAAGCAAATTAATTTTTTAAGTTAAAACCGGACAAGATCAAATACGGGGACAAACTTATGGGGATCACGTCTAATTAAAACCCGATTCAATGTAATTCTTAATGAAGAGCCGTTTTCTAACAATTAATTTTATTTTAATTATATCGTATCTATATGAGCAAAAAGAAATTCCTTTCTCAGTTGTTAACTTTGGCTTTATTTAGCTTAATTGTTTTAAGCTGTAAAAAATCTCCCACGGAGCCGGAGATAATAAAAGACCCCCGAACGTATAGCTGGACAATAGATACGCTTAAATCCCCGGAAACCATACAAACTCTTTTGTGGAGACTTTGGGGCAGCTCGCCCTCTGATGTTTACGCTGTGGGGCATGACGCAACAAGCCAGGGCGATATGTGGCATTTTGACGGTGAGACATGGT
>DAIERC010000269.1 GCA_027347125.1 Ignavibacteriales bacterium | reverse complement strand
ATTATAAAGTTCTTCCATCTCGGCATGAAAATTTGTTTCAATTACTTTTCTCTTAAATGTTCCCTTTGCAGTCAATTCGCTGCGGCTTTCTTCAAAATTTCTTTTTAAGATTGTGAACTTTAAAATCCTTTCATACGGACTAAGGCTTAGGTTAACCCTAGCAACGAGTGAACTGAAATAATCTTTAAGCCTATTCTGAGTAATCGCTTTTTGTATGAAGGATTCTTCAAAGTCCGGCACAATTAAAAGAGTATTATACGGCTTCATATCGCCAACAAGAAATGCTTTTTTAAGTCCGGGTATATCATCAAATTTTTTTTCGATAAAAGCGGGCGCAATAGTTTGCCCTTTTATATTTTTATAGATGTCCTTCACTCTATCGATTATATAAAAATAACCGTTTTCATCTTCTTTAAATAAATCGCCGGTATGCAGCCAATGTTCTTTCTTTTCGCCGGTATCGTTGGCGTCCAGATATCTTGCAACATAATGGCCGGCTATTTGAAGTTCGCCTTCTTCGGAAAATCTATATTTAATCCCGGGCAGCGGAATGCCGACAGAATCTTTTACATATTCGCCCGGAGGTGTCATGCTAATGCCGCCGGTAGCTTCCGTCATACCGAAGCCGCTGCATAATGTTACACCGTTTGCATTCATAAGCTTAAAGACTTTCGGTTCGAGATATCCTGCTGCAGATAAGCCCCAGCGTAAATTGTTTCCAACAATTTCTCTAAACAATTGAGATTTTGATTTTTTTGTAATTCCCTTGCTAAGCTCTTCCTGGTATTTGTCGTAAATCTGTTTCCATCTTAACGGGATGCTTACAAAACCGGTAGGCTGTACAATTTTCATTTGCTGCAGAAGTGAGTCGATATCGTTCTTACCGGCAAAGACATAAGTTCCGCCCCAGAAAATTGTTCCCATCATTTCAAGATATCTTCCGAACGTGTGGAATAGCGGCAGAAACGAAAGAAGAACTTCATTATCTCCAACATCGGATAAAGCCGCTGCCCGTGCAAATCTTTTTGAGATCAAATTATAATTTGTAAACATTACTCCTTTAGGCATACCGGTGCTTCCTGAAGTAAACATAACGGTAGAGATATCATCGAGCTTAAACTTTTCTCTTTTGCTTAGCACGCCAGGGGTGTCTTGGTGGCTTATTAAAGATAGTATTTGTTCCAGGTAAATAATGCCTTCATCGTTTGGAACCGTGGCGCCGCCGGTGTAAAAAATTTCAAAATTTAATCCGGTTTTTTCTCTAAGCTCTTTAAGAATATCAAGCCTTTTTTCGGTATCGGTAACGATAATATTAAAATTGAGTTTGTTAAAAAGGTATTCCAGAACTTCATAACCGAAGTGAGAATGCAGAGGAGAAACTTTTATATCGTAAGTTAAGCACGCCAAATCGCAGCAGGCGCTGTCAATCGAGTTTTCCGAATAGATTGCCACATTGGGCTTATAATCGGTAACATATAAAAACGCGGTGGCAATTTTTTTTAATCTGCTGTCTACCCAGCGGTAAGTGTATTCGTTTTTTGCTTCGCCGTCATAGGTTACAAATAAGGGTTTCTCCGGGTGTAAACTTAAACGCTGTTCCAATAATTTTAACAAGGAATAATGCGAACATTTTATTGCTTGAAAAACAGTTTCGGCCCATCTGTATCTTTCTTCTCTGTCTTTTAATCCTTTAAGAAATTTTGAACGCCGGGTTAAATCAAGATATTTGTGCCATAAACCGTCTTGCAGGTGATAATATTTTTTGTCGCTCAAAATATCTTCGGCAAGTTTTAAAATATCCGATGGTAATTTCTTATCGGCAATATGGCCGATTGACCTTTCTAGGTCTTCAAGTCTTTTCTCGAATTGTTTTGTGATTGTATCGTTCATAAGCCTAATTTAATTTTAGACTTAAAAATATAAAAAAGAAATGAACGTTTTTAGTCAGAATGCGGTAAGAAGCGAATTATTTTTAAAAAGTAATTTGTGTACCGAATACTATCATTCTTCTTCCGAAGTAACTCTTGACGTCTGATTTTTGGGTGTAATTATAATTATAACTGTAGCCGAAAATATTACTTATATTCAATACGTTAAGAGCTTCGACATAAAACACAGTAAAATTATTTCCGAATAAATTGGTAAGATATGTTAATCGTAAATCAAGTCGCTGATAATCCGGCAGCCTGGATGAATTTTTTACTCCGTATAACGGTTCGTAAACATGCTGGTCGTTTTGAAATAAAGAACCTATAACCGGTGAAAACGGTTTGCCGGTTGCATATTTGTAATTTATTCCTACCTCTAAGTTTTGAGAGATATTATATTTTAACACGACAGCCAGGTTGTTTGTTATATCAAAATCGCTTGGCAGCAAGGTTTGATAATCAAGCCACTTTCTTTTAGTATCGATAAATCCGTAAGATATCCAGCCGGAAAAACCGTTTGCAAAACTTGCTTTATACATAAAGTCGATGCCTTTTGCATAGCCGTAGCCGCTATTCGAATAATTAATTTTATCATCATCAAGAGGAAGATTATAATAGCCTTTATAATATGCTTCTATGCGAAAATTATTGTCTTCATTTAATTTGTACTCGTATGAAATTATGTAATGAATTGCGTGCATGGATTTTAATGACGGGTTCCCGTCTTCCGGTGTATAATATCTGGGGTCGGGAGCTTCATGAAATATTCCCCAGCTAAAACTAACTGTTGAAATATCCGAAAATTTATAACCGATACCGAACCGTGGATCAACCCAGCTTAAATGTAGAGGTTCTATTACGTCAATTCTTCCTCCGGATCTAAAATACAATTTTGGGATTCCCAAAAGATTAATGGCTTCATATTCTATATAACCTCCAAAACGGTTAACGTACGGCTCGGCATTTATTACTGTTTGAGGAGCACCGATTTCATAGTTATAATTATTTTGCGGAATTATTCCTGAATAATTTGTCTTTCTGTTTTCGAATTCAAAACCAAAGGATATCGTATGTCCGGGTGAAAGGCTATAATCAATATCAGTACGGGATTCAAATGCTTTATCTGTTTGAGTAAAATCCAGAACTCCAAGTTCCCATTTGTTGGTAAAACGGGAAAAAGATAAAGAGGATTTTATTACAATATCTGAATTTAGAAGATCTTTATATTGAAGATTATAAAAATTATTTCCTGAGTTCCCTTTGAACTGATCAATATAACCCGGAAGAAGAACGTTGATGCCTTGCTTATCGTTCTCACCGGATGTGAAAAATTTTAACTGGCCGGTTTGTGAAAGTCTGTAAATCAATGAGCCGTAGTAATCATAAGATTGGGGAACAATTGTAAATTCTCTCGAAGTTCCGTTCAACATGAAAATCGGCTCAGTAAAATTTTTTCTAAAATTATAACGTACACCGAGTTTATTGTTAATCAGCTGCTGGCTTCCAGTTACATCAATATTAGCCAGTGAAATGCCCGCCGACAATTGATTTATATCGGGTTCGTTTTTAGTTTCCAGATCCAGTACACCCGACATTGTGTTGCCATACTTTGCCGAAAATCCTCCGCTGGAAAAAAACATATTATTAATAGCCGAAGTATTTATGTTTGAAAATATTCCCCCGTATGCCGATTCATATGTATAAGGATGTTGAACAGGCGCCTGATCAACCATTATTAATGTTTCGTCCGGGGAGCCGCCACGTATATAAAGTTCGGCACTTTCGG
>DAIERC010000239.1 GCA_027347125.1 Ignavibacteriales bacterium | reverse complement strand
TCGTTGAGGAATTATGGAATCTATCGGTTCCAACCGGCAGATACCGTTACTATGATGGAATGCTGTACATGTTAGGTATGCTTCAGGTAAGCGGAAATTTTAAAGTATATAATTTTGCAGATTATACTTTGCCGAGGCATTCAAATTAAACTGTAATAGTCTGTTTACTATAGTTAAGCTGCGCAAAAAATTCCAATATAATAAGATGAAAACCAGGAAGGCCGATTTTATGTCATCTTTGGAAAATAAAAATTATAAAATGCAGGGGGCGTCAAAAATAATTTTGCAATTTGTATTTACGTTTTTTTTTATAGCGATTTGGGGAAATCTGGTTGTTGAAGCTCAAACAAAATTGTTGCAAAAAACTAAAACGGGTAGCAGTTATATTACAACCGAAAAATCTCACGGTGTGTTTGTACTTTCCGAGTCTAGCAAATCAGCGCCGTTATACATAAGCTCGAATGATTATACCGGAGTTATTCGCGCGCTGGGCGATCTCCAAAACGATATTGCAAAAGTTACCGGCGCAAAACCCGATATGTTTACCGATTCGTTACCCGAAGGCGGTGATGCCGTACTGGTAGGTACGATAGGTAAAAGTTCATTAATAGATAGTCTAATCAAAAAAAAGAAACTTGACGTAAACGGAATAAAAGGCAAGTGGGAAACATTTTTAATTCAAGTGGTAAATAACCCGCTGCCCAATGTTAAACGCGCCGTTGTGGTTGCCGGCAGTGATAAGCGCGGTACTATTTACGGTATTTACGATATATCCCAGAATATAGGTGTCTCGCCGTGGTATTATTGGGCTGATGTGCCGGTTAAAAAACATTCCAGTATTTATGTCTTGCCCGGCCGCCACTCATTGGGCGAGCCTGCGGTAAAATACCGGGGTATTTTTATAAATGATGAAGCTCCAGCTTTATCCGGATGGGCTTATGAAAAGTTCGGCGGGTTCAATCATAAATTTTATGAAAAGGTATTTGAACTTCTTCTTCGTTTGAAAGCAAATTATTTGTGGCCTGCAATGTGGGGCAGCAATTTTAACGATGATGATTCCCTGAATCCCAAGCTTGCGAATGAATACGGCATTGTTATGGGTACTTCGCATCATGAACCAATGATGAGGGCATGGAAAGAGTGGCCCAAATACGGGCACGGCCCATGGAACTACCAAACCAACGACAGCGTACTTCGCGCATACTGGAGCGATGGCATAAAAAGAATGGATGATTACGAGAGCATTATAACTTTGGGAATGCGCGGCGACGGCGATGAGGCAATGAGTCAAACTGCAAATATCGGACTGCTTGAGAAAATAATTTCGGATCAAAGGAAAATAATAGCGAAGGTAACGGGAAAAGATGTTACAAAGATCCCGCAGGTTTGGGCGCTTTATAAGGAGGTGCAGGATTATTATGATAAAGGAATGCGCGTGCCCGACGATGTTACTTTGCTTTTATGTGATGATAACTGGGGAAATGTTAGAAGACTTCCTGCTTTGGATGCCAAGCCGCGCGAAGGCGGATACGGGATGTATTATCACTTCGATTATGTTGGCGGTCCGAGAAATTACAAATGGTTAAACACCAATCAGATCGAAAGAGTATACGAGCAAATGCATCTTGCTTACGAATACGACGTAAGAAAAATCTGGATTGTAAATGTGGGCGATATAAAGCCAATGGAATTTCCGATAAGCTTCTTTCTGGATTATGCATGGAACCCCGGTAAATACTCAACTAAAAATTTACCTGATTATTATATCGATTGGGCAAAACAACAATTCGGACCCGAACATGCAAAAGACATAGCCCGTATTTTGGCTTTATATACAAAATACAACGCGCGCCGCAAGCCCGAACTTCTGTCACCCGGTACATATAGTTTATCTCATTATATGGAAGCTGAAACTGTTGTTGCCGATTATAATAAGCTTGCAGAAAAAGCGCAGAAGATATACAACACTCTTCTGCAAGAATATAAAGCCGCGTATTATCAGCTTGTATTATATCCTGTTCTGGCTTGCTCAAACTTGAATGATCTTTATGTAACGGCAGGTTTGAATAACTTGTACGCCGCACAAGGCCGCGCCGCAACGGACAGTCTTGCCGGAAAAGTAAAAGAACTTTTTAATAAAGATGCCGATTATTCGCATTATTATAACAAGGAAATGGAAAACGGCAGATGGGATCATATGATGGATCAGACTCATATTGGCTATACCAACTGGCAGCAACCCGATTCCAACAACATACCCGCGGTAAAAGAAATTAAAATCCCTGTTGAAGCAGACATGGGAGTTGCGATCGAAGGTACTTCCATGTGGTGGCCTAAAGACAGCAGCGAAGCCGCACTTCCTGAATTTGATCCGTATAATAAAGAGTCATACTACATAGATATTTTTAACCGCGGTGAAACGGCGTTTAAATATTCAATTAAAACCGGCGAGCCTTGGATAAAAATTATTCCGGGCAATACCGGAACAATTACCAAGCAGAAACGTTTATGGGTGAAAGTTGATTGGGAAAAAGCGCCTGCCGGGAAAAATCGTATTCCGATAGAAATTACCGGACCGCGAGATACCAAAGTTGTTGTGTACGCTGTTGTAGATAATCAAGTCGAACCGAAGATAGAAGCGGTTAAAGGTTTTGTTGAGAGCAACGGTTATATATCGATCGAAGCGCCGCATTACACAAAAGCGGTTGGCGGTAATTCAGTAAAATGGGTTTGCATTCCTAATCTTGGCAGAACACTATCCGCGGTTACGCCTTTCCCTGTTTCATCAAAAGCGCAAACACCGGGCGGGGACAGTCCGCACCTTGAATACAAAATTTATTTCTTCAGCAAAGGTGAAGTAAAAATTCACGCTTATTTTTCTCCTACGTTGCAATTCCGCAAAAAAGTTTTACGTTATGCAATATCTATTGATAACGAGAAACCGCAAATACTGGAAATGAACCCGAATCCTAATTACGCCGATTTAAATAAAGACGGTTTGTGGAACAAATGGGTTGCCGACAATATAAATATTGAAACAAGCAAACTTAATATTGCAAAACCCGGTGAGCATACACTTAAATTCTGGATGGTCGATCCCGGAATAGATCTTCAAAAGCTGGTTATAGATGCCGGCGGTGAAAAACAAAGTTATCTGGGACCCCCGGAAAGTTATCATAGAAAAGTTAAAAATAATTCGTATAAAATATGCGGGGGCAAATAGTAAGCATTACGAATAAAATTAATACGAATGAAAGGTCAAGTATTATATGCTCTGCAAACATGGTTACAAAGAAACGGAGAGCGAATAATGAATAGGTATTTATCTCCTTTAATATCTTTTTTCTTATTGCTCTCTGTTTCGCTTGGCCGGGCAGATGCTCAAACTATTAAGCAATACACTAATCCGATTTTAGTCGGATTTTATCCCGACCCGAGTATATGCAAAGTGGATAATAATTATTATCTGGTTAATTCCACGTTTGCGTATTTTCCAGGCATAACCGTATTCAAAAGCAAAGACCTTGTGCACTGGGATCATATTGGTGATGTGCTTAGTAAGCCGGAACAGCTTGATCTGGACAGTGCGGGAGTTTCGCGAGGAATATTTGCGCCGGCAATTAGATATTACGAAGGCCTTTTTTATATAACTTGCACGTTGGTTGATAAAGGCGGAAACTTTGTTGTTACCGCAAAAAATCCCGCCGGACCGTGGTCTAATCCGGTTTGGCTGCCGCAAATTGACGGCATAGATCCTTCATTGTTTTTTGATGATAACGCGAAAGCGTATTTAATTTATAATAGTGTTGCTCCCGATAATAAACCTTTATATGATGGGCATAGAACGATTAGAATACATGAATTTGATTATAAGAATCTGGAAGTAATAGGCGAAGAAAAAATTCTTATAAACGGCGGTACGGATATTTCTAAAAAGCCGGTATGGATTGAGGGACCGCATATTTTTAAGAAAGACGGATTTTATTATTTGATTGCTGCAGAAGGCGGCACTGCGTACAATCATTCCGAAGTTGTTTTCAGAAGTAAAGATGTTTACGGGCCTTACATTTCATACAAAGGTAATCCTATTCTTACTCAAAGAACCCTTGACCCGAATAGAAAATTTCCGATTACGTCTACCGGACACGCTGATTTTGTAGAAACACAAAACGGAAGCTGGTGGGCTGTATTTTTAGGTTGCAGACCGTATGAAGACGATATTTACAACACCGGCAGAGAAACTTTTCTTGCACCGGTTAAGTGGGAAAACGGCTGGCCTGTTATTACAACCGGAAACGAAGAGGTAAAATATTTTTATCCTTATCCTTTGCCTGAAGTATCATTTAAAAGCGGCACGCCTTACAGCGGCAACTTTACGATAGTAGACAATTTTAATAAAAAAGTTCTTAATAAAGATTGGGTATTTTTAAAAACGCCTAGTGAAAAATGGTACAACCTTTCCGAACAAAAGGGATATTTAACTATGAAGTTAAGGCCTGAAACGTGTTCGGGAAAAATGAACCCCAGTTTCTTAGGACATCGCCAGCAGCATCTGAACGGGTCGGCAAGTGTTGCTATGAATTTCTTCGCCAAAGCCGGCAACGAAAAAGCGGGAATATTAATTTTTCAAAATGAAGATCATTTCTATTTTATGTGCAAATCAATTGAAAATAATGTGCCTGTAATTCAACTTTATAAATCCGACGCAAAAAAAGATGCCGCAAATAAAATGGAACTTTTAACTTCTGAAAAACTGAACATGCAGCAAAACAAAAAAGAATTGTATCTAAAGATAGAGGCTAAAGGAAAAATATATTCATTTTTATATGCCTTTGAAAAAGATGAATGGAAAACTCTGAAAGACAATGTTGACGCTACTTATTTAAGTACTAAAGTTGCCGGCGGTTTTGTGGGATGCATGTACGCTTTGTATGCAACTTCTCTTGGTGAGAAGACTGATAATGCAGTCTACTATGATTGGTTTAAATATTCAGGTGATGACGCCGTATATAAAAATACTAAGTAAGACTATCGGGTTTATAGCTGTTATGGAAACACATTGGAAAAATCACAGCCTCAATTTTACGCCTAAATAAAAATATCTAATTAAGAAAGTAGTAATAGCAGTAAAAAATTATTAGCGCAATCAAATGGAGTAAGTAAGATGTACAGCTTTTATACGGAACGAAAAATTATGAATAAGACGTTATTCCTTTTGCAAGTAGTTTTTGTTTTAGGCGCTTTTTGTAGCTATCAAGTAAATGCGCAACCAATAGCCAAGGGGCAGAGTAAATTTTTAGGCAACGTTATAGGCAATTTTATTCCGAAAAATTTTAACTCATATTGGAATCAGGTAACGCCGGAAAATGCCGGTAAATGGGGTAATGTAGAAATAAGCAAAAATGTTTTTGTTTGGGATACTTTAGATCAAGTATATAACTATGCAATTAAACATAAGTTCCCTTTTAAATTTCATAACTTGGTTTGGGGAAAACAGCAGCCTACCTGGATTAAAGATCTTGATTCCGCACAACCTCTTTAATAAGTAAAAAGTCAAGAGGATAATATTATCCCGTGACAGAAATGTTTTGAAAAAAAAGTTCTTTGATTTAATGATCTTCTGTTTTAGACAACAATACATGCCTTAATATCTATGAGGCAGCCATAAGGCAACCCAAACCTCTTTAGGGACTTACTCCAAAAAGAATTTGGAGATGTACCGGAAAGAACCCGGAACTATTCCAGATATTTAATAGGCAAGCGCATTACTTCCCAATCCAGCCGGAGGATTAAGCCGGGAAGCTAATCAGTTATGCGTAGGGGCTTGTAATGCGCGGCCATTGTAAAGACTTCTGATGCTGAAGCTCTTGACCTTTAAATTTGTTGTTAAAGTTGCTTTTATTTTTTAATACGTGGTAAACAATTTCAGCGATTTCCTTAGCGATGATACTCTTGGCTATTTGTTTGTTTTTCTTTCTTAGCAGAGAGCTGTGGTATTTACGGATAACGGGATAATACCGCACAGCATGAATGGCAGCATCACTGAAAGCAACCTTAAGATATTTGCTGCCGTCTTTGGAAGAACGCTGCTTTGATTTACCGCCGGAGTTCCTTGCAGAAGGAACAAGCCGGCA
>DAIERC010000212.1 GCA_027347125.1 Ignavibacteriales bacterium | reverse complement strand
GGCTGAAACCCGAACCCTTCCAGGCCTAGCCAGCTTTTCGCTCCCGAGATCCTTTTTCCTATAACAAGCACAACTATGAGAAGTAAGATCGAAATTAAATATGTAGGTATGGCAAGAGTTTTAAAAGTATGTGTAGGAAGTGAATATGTAATAAAGAATAAAATCAATCCGCCTAACCCAAAGAACAATTGTTTATGAAAATTTCCGGCGGCGTGAGGATTATTTAATGTAGAGCTGTAAATTGCAGCCAGGCCGATAAAGAATAAAACAACCATCGGGATGAATAATCCCATATCGAATTTATCGTTAAGTTTATAATCAATTCTCACCAACAGCTCCAATTAAATTATTTTTAATTTCCTGCGGTGGATTCGGCTGTTCATTTTTTAATTTATCTTTTAACAAATAAGCTTCTATCATTTTCTTGGCTATAGGCGCAGCCCATGTTGCTCCGAACCCAACGTTTTCTATAACTACGGCAACCGCAATTTTGGGATCGTTGTACGGTGCAAACCCAATGAATAAGGCATGGTCTTTACCGTGCGGATTTTGCGCCGTACCGGTTTTGCCAGCAATTTGAATTTCGTTTGATCTTATACCGGCAGCGGTGCCCGATCCGTTTACAACAAGAAACATACCTTCTTTTACGATATCAAAAATATTTTTATTTATACCTACGTCAATTTTTTTATAAGTAAAAGGAATCAATTTTCTTGTTGTATTGTCCAGGTAACCTTTAACAACATGAGGTGTATATGTAACTCCGTCATTAGCAATTAACGACACATATTTTGCCAGTTGAATAGGTGTAACGCTTACTTCGCCCTGCCCTATGCCTAAGCTTGCCATAATGCTGCGCGGCCAATTTGACCCGTATAATTTTTCATAATATTTATCGGACGGGATAAAGCCCGGCGATTCGTCCCCGATATCGATGCCTGTGTCTTGCCCGAAGCCAAACCGTTTTACATAATCGTTCCATTTAGGCATCCCGATTTTATAAATTAGGTTGTAGAAAAAAACGTTACAAGAATGTTCTATTGCGTGCACAACGTTAAGCTGGCCATGCACAGCGTCGCACTTAAAATATCTCCCGTAAAACGTTTGCCCGCCGCGGCATACAACAGTAAAAGAAGTATTAATAACTCCCATGTCCAGAGCAGCAATTGCCTCTACAATTTTAAATGTAGAGCCAGGCGGTTTTGCGGAAGCAGTAGCTCGGTTAAAAAATGGTTTGTCCGGGTCGCTATATAATTTTTGAAGATAATCTTTTGAAGTAACATAAGAAAATTCGCTCAAGTCATAATCAGGTGCGCTGGCTAAGGCAAGTATCTCGCCGGTTTTTGGCTCAATTGCAATTGCGGCGCCATTCAACCCCTTCAGTTGTTCTTCAGCCACTCTTTGAACATCTTCATCGATGGATAATAAGAGATCGTTACCTTTAACGGAAGGAACATCTTCAGCGCCGTTTTTAAACCTGCCCATTTCCCTTCTTTTGGAATCGACCATCATATACGTATAGCCTTTTTCGCCTCTTAATATTTTCTCGTATGCCTTTTCGACTCCGCTGTAACCAATATAATCGCCGGGTTGGTAATAAACCTTATGTTTTTCAAGCAGCTTCGGTGTTATTTCTTTTGTGTATCCGAATAAGTGGGACCCTCTAATGCCGGCAGGATATCCTCGCTGCATTTCTACAATATAGTCAACACCGGGTAAATGTTCGGAATTTTCTTCGAGCCAGGAAACGACCTTAAAATCTATTCCTCTTTTTATTCTTACCGGAATATATTTTGAGTAAATCCTGTTGTTGTAAAGTATTTTATTTATGTAGCCGGGTTCAACGCCCAGTACCGCTTCCAGCAGCGGATTAAGCTTTTTATCGTAATCGGCAGGAGTTATTCTTAAAGTGTAGGCAGGCACGTTGCTAACAACAACATTCATATTCCTATCGTAAAAAACTCCTCTAAGTGGAATTTGCTCGATTGCTTTTATACTGTTGTTTGCCGCCTTTTCACTATAAGTAACGTGCTCAATTATTTGCATTTGAAATAACCTGAAGCTAAGCAAAGAGAAACAAGCCACAACAACAAAAAATATTATAGATCTCCGGTGAACGGATGCAAAATTCTCTGGCTTCAACTCAAACTCCTTTTGGGATAAAACATTATCACAAAAATGCTGAGCACCGCCGTATAAATACCGGGTAACATCCCCTGTTGAAACAACAAATTGAATAAACTTGTATTAAGATCTATTGTTGTAAAGAAAGATTTTACAACCGAATCGATAACAGAACACATGAGAACTATTAAAGCAAACGAATATGATTTGAAGTAAAGCTCTCTTTTATTTTCATTTGAAAAATACCCGGCAACAAAACCGGCAAGTGTTTTAGACAGCATTGTACTGCCGAGTAAACTACCGGTTATCAAATCAAAAAGAAAACCATAAACGAATCCCAAAGCTGTACCGTACAGTTGTCCGCGTTTCATTGAATAGAATACAAGCAGAATAAGTATCAGATCAGGCACAATACCGTTAATCGATATAAGCGGCATTATTGTAGTCTGGATGACAAGTACCGGAAAGAATAAAAGAATTGAAAGGATATAATCTGAGCGCATTTATTTTCTATCAAAAAAATTTAATTCCAAACCATCCTTTTGTTTATTTTCAATCAGGCCTAAAACAAATACATGCTCGGTCCTGATGAAATCTACAAACGGCCTTATTTTTACTTCGTTAAAAATACCTGTTTCCACCTTGCTTAAGCCAAGCACAATGCCCACAGGCAGCGGTACGGGAATAATTGAGCTTAAATCAGATGTTATAATCCTATCGCCGGGCTCAACATCATAAGTTTTAGGAACATTGATAATAACCAAGTTACTGCCGTTCCATTTCATCACCCCGTCAATCCGGCTTCTCTCGTCTTTTACTGTAAGCTTAAGGTCAAGATTTGTTAAAGTACGCGCGATAGAAAAATTATCGGAGGTAGAATACACAACACCTACAAGCCCCTGATCGTTTATTACAGGCATACCTGCGCGTACCCCGTTGCTGTTACCAATGTTAAGAGTGATTGTTCCCTGAGTTTTGGAAATTACTGTGGCCGGAATAAGAGGATAATTGGTTGTATCTTTCAATCCCAGTAAACCTTTTAGCTCGGCGTTCTGTAATCCGTCCTGTCTTAGTTTGCTTACCTGCAGCATAAGTTCGGCATTAACTCGGCGAAGTTTTTCGTTTTCGCTTTTTACGCCGGTTACATTTATAACATCCGAAACAACAGATGTAAAAGCGGCAAAGCTTCCAAAGGCAAGCGATCTTACTTTTTTAACGGCGGGTTTTTGATTTAGCGAGAGCGTAACTAAACTTATAATAAGCAGCAAAACCAGAACAATATATTCTTTAAAGTTTTCCCAAACTCGTCCAAATAATCTTAGCATTAATATCTTCTGTTACGTATTAAAACTTTTGAGTAATGATTTAAATTATCAATTACCTTTCCTGCGCCTCTCACAACCGCAGTCAAAGGATCTTCAGCAACGTGAACAGGAAGATTTGTTTCAAGACGCAGACGCTCGTCAAGTCCTTTCAACAGCGCGCCGCCGCCGGAAAGCATAATACCGCGGTCGAGAATGTCCGATGCGAG
>DAIERC010000211.1 GCA_027347125.1 Ignavibacteriales bacterium | reverse complement strand
ATAAGTACGTTCTTATGTTCACTAAAGCCAATTTCAGAATTATTCAAACAATAATTCTGTTTATAATATTATTAGCGGGAAACTCATATTCCCAGATGAGCAAAACCGAAGTGATGAGGATTCTTCAACTGGAAGGTTGGCCGTTAACATCTAACTTCGATGCTCAGGTAGATAATATTTACGAGAGGTATCTTGACAGGATCAGTTATAAATCTGAAAACCTGATAGGCGGATTGGGATATAGTATTTTGAGCGGTGTTTGTTTAGGCACTTACGAAAGCCATACTTTCGGTTATGATAACGCAGAGTGGATGCCCGGCTTTTTGAAGAACTGGTATCAAAGTTCTCCAAGACACAACGGCGAGCCGATGTATAATATTTTTAATATAGAAACAATTACACGCGAGGCAGACTATCTAAGCGATAGGAGCGCTTACAGTGAGTGGAAAAGATTTTTTAGAGGACAGTGGTACTGGGCATTGCTGGCACATTGGATAGTTAAAAATACTTTTGCTACTATTATTAGAGATACGTTTAAGCATGGCCAACCATTTTATAGTTTCAAATTAGATTTTGTTATCTCAGTAAATCATTAATTTTTCAAACTGCTTTCATAAACATATCAACTACAATTCCTTTGTATTCATTTCTAATAAAAATTTCGGGATCCGGAATTTTCACATTCTAATTCTGCGCATAAGAACATTAGTTGAAGCATATTGGCACGCATTCTGATATATACAAGTTATTATTAATTAAAATACAATTATAGCTCCCATGCAATAATGCAATTAGATGGAAGCAGGGAACGATTTTTGTGTACTTTAAAGTCTAATTTGTCGGCATATCATTCATTAACAATAGAGGGATTATTGCTATGAAGTACGGATATTTTGATGATCT
The DNA here is from genome assembly GCA_027347125.1 of Ignavibacteriales bacterium. Classification (GTDB taxonomy): domain Bacteria; phylum Bacteroidota; class Ignavibacteria; order Ignavibacteriales; family Ignavibacteriaceae; genus FEN-1297. Next base: position 5,978 of record DAIERC010000211.1, on the reverse strand, counting down.
AAACAAAGAATATATTATTAACAATGTGAAAACCCCTTACCCATGGATTAATTACCTGGGAAGCGACAATTTCTTTTCAATCATTTCAAATACCGCAGGCGGTTACAGCTTTTATAAAGACGCTTTACTGAGAAGAATTACAAGATACCGTTACAACAATGTGCCCATAGATGACGGCGGAAAATATTTTTACATTAACGATGGCGGCGATGTCTGGTCGCCGGGATGGAAACCGGTAAAAGCAGAATTGGAAAATTATTCGTGCAGACATGGACTTGGGTATACTATTATTAAGGGAGAAAGAAATTCCGTCGAAGCGGAAATTTTATATTTTGTACCTACCAATACAAACGCTGAAATTCAAAAAGTTAGGTTAACAAATAAAAGCGGTAAGAAAAAAAACCTTAAACTTTTTTCATTCGTCGAGTTTTGCTTGTGGAACGCTTTGGATGACCAGACAAATTTTCAGCGCAATTTCTCCACCGGCGAAGTTGAAATAAAGGATTCCATTATTTATCATAAAACCGAATACAAGGAAAGAAGAAATCATTTCTCTTTCTATTCTGTTAATTTTAAAATTGACGGGTTTGATACCGACAGAGAATCATTTACGGGATTATATAACGGGTTCGACAGGCCGGACGCTGTATTTGAAGGCAAGCCGCGTAATTCGGTAGCACACGGCTGGTCGCCTATCGCTTCGCATTATTTTGAGATTGAACTTAACCCCGGCGAGTTAAAAGAACTGATTTTCGTTCTCGGGTATATTGAAAATGAAGATGATAAAAAATGGGAATCGAAAGGTGTTATCAATAAAGAAAACGCCATCGCATTAATTGAAAAATTTTCAACGCCGGAAAAAGTTGAGGCATCATTTAATGAACTGCAAAAGTATTGGGATTCTCTTTTGTCTATTTACCAGGTGCGCAGCCATGATGAAAAACTTGATCGAATGGTTAACATCTGGAACCAGTATCAATGCATGGTAACATTTAATATGTCCAGAAGCGCGTCTTACTTCGAATCCGGTATCGGGCGTGGAATGGGATTCAGGGATTCAAACCAGGATCTCTTGGGCTTTGTGCACCAAATTCCGGGCAAAGCGCGTGAAAGAATTCTTGATATTGCCGCAACCCAATTTGAAGACGGAGGAGCTTATCATCAATACCAGCCGCTTACTAAAAAAGGAAACCATGCGGTTGGCGGAAATTTTAACGACGACCCGATGTGGCTTATTATTTCCACCGTAACTTATATAAAAGAAACCGGCGACTGGTCTATTCTTGACGAACCGGTTCCGTTTGATAACGAGGAATCAAAAGCCCAATCTTTGTTTGAGCATTTGAAGCGGTCATTCTACCATGTTGTAAATAATCTTGGCCCGCATAAATTGCCTCTTATAGGCCGTGCCGACTGGAATGATTGTTTAAATCTTAACTGTTTCTCAACCAACCCGGATGAGTCTTTCCAGACAACAGAAAACAAACAGGGGGGCGTTGCAGAATCGTTAATGATAGCTGGTTTGTTTGTTGCCTACGGAAACGAGTTTGTAGAGCTGTGCAACGAATTTAACAAAAAAGAAGAAGCAGACGCTGCGCATAAGCATGTTAAGGAAATGATCGCGGCTATTGAAAAACACGGCTGGGACGGCGAATGGTTCTTGCGGGCTTACGATTACTTCGGTGAAAAAATCGGAAGTAAAGAAAACGAAGAAGGAAAAATATTTATTGAATCGCAGGGCTTTTGTATTATGGCCGGCGTGGGGCTTGAAAACGGCAAAGCTAAGAAAGCGCTTGATTCGGTTAAAAAATATCTCGACTGTGAATATGGAATTGTACTAAACAACCCAGCCTTCACAAAATACTATATTAATATGGGAGAGATATCCACGTATCCGGCAGGCTACAAAGAAAATGCAGGCATCTTCTGTCATAATAATCCGTGGATAATGATATCCGAAGCTTTGGTAGGCAACGGCGACAGGGCTTTTGAATATTACAAAAAAATAACTCCTTCATATCTTGAAGATATTAGCGATTTGCATAAGACCGAACCTTATGTTTATTCGCAGATGATTGCCGGTAAAGATGCGTTTAAACCAGGCGAGGCTAAAAACTCATGGCTTACAGGAACAGCCGCCTGGAATTACTACGCAATCACGCGGTTTATTTTAGGAATCCAGCCGCAGTACAACGGGTTAAAGATAGACCCGTGCATTCCAAACGAATGGAACGGTTTTGAAATTATTAGAAAGTTCAGAAACGCAGAGTATAAAATAAAAATTTCAAATACCGCGCATGTATCTAAAGGTATTAAGAAAGTAATTGTAAACGGAAAAGAAGTAGCCGGTGATGTAATTCCTGTTGCCGAACCGGGTTCTAAGAACACTGTGGAAGTAATGATGGGTTAATTGCATTTCACTTTATAAAAATGTTTAGGGACTAATCTCCCTAAACATTTCAAAATCTTCAGGAATATGATATTCATCTTTAAGATAATTTTTCATTATTCCGAAACCGCCGAACTTTTGTCCTCTTTTCGGATTTGGATATTGCCGCTGGTGCGCCTGCATTACCTCCGATTGCAGTTCCCAATCTTCCGGCAAAGAAAATTTCAGGAAGGTTTTAACATCAGGCATTGATTGTAATCTGTACTCGCTCATAAATCTGGGAACATATTCCTTAAATTTTTCCCCAGGAATTTCTTTATTGGCCAATAAATCCAGATGAATATTACCAGGCACATTTGCTTTTTCAATGCGCTTTCAAACTGCGTTTGCGCTCCGGAATTAGAGGCAATACGGTATTGCCAATTCTCGTTCAAATTATTTTTTTTCATTTAATCCCGGATGATTTAATCCATTTCTAATTTATCATACCAATTTTTTTTAAGCAAATAAGATGTAACAACGGCTATTGCAACCGTAGCAAACAAAAGATTCCAGTATTTAAATACGAAAGCCAACGGAGCTGCCATAAGTGAAATTTGCCAAATAGTGCCGATAAGAATATTGATCATGTCCCTGCCGAAATTTTTGTTTTCCTGAAAATCGGGATAATTTAATTTTACTTTTTCTTTTATAGGTTTCCAAAATCCCCAGGGGCGAACCGATGTATAGAATTTTATTAGGAGCTCTTCTTTTTCCGGCTTTGTTAATAAAGTACCCAACACACTGCCCAATGTTGAAATTGCAAGGATATAAGGATAAGCAAACAGCGCATTGGTATCAGGGAATAACACAGGCATTACCAAAGCTATTAATAAGCCCGCAAGCATTCCCCAGAAGTAACCGTAACTGTTGAAGCGCCACCAATACCACTTCAAAACGTTTGCCGCGGCGGAACCGCCCCATAACGCTCCGACAATCCATTGGGTTGCAGCGTTAACCGAACCAATATATAAGCCAAAGACAATACTTACAACTGTTACAATAATTGATATCAAATAACTCATTCTTATATAAGTTCTATTTGTTTCATTCGGTTTGAAATATTTTTTGTAAAGATCATTAACTATGTATGCTGGCGCCAAGTTTAAGAAAGCCGATGTGGTTGACATATACGCCGAGAGCATTCCGGCAAGCAGAAGCCCCATCAATCCAACAGGAACAAAATTACTTATTGCGAACGGAAGAATTAATTCAAAATCAATCTTACTACCCATGGCCTTTAACTGCGGACTAAAAAAAGCGAGCGCCAACGCAGTAAAGCCGCCTATCATTAAATAACGCGGAATAGATACTACTATAACACTAAAACCATTTAGCATAGCCGCCTCTTTGGGATTTTTAGCAGCCAAAACTTTTTGAAGGCTTTGTGTTGCAACAGGGCCGGCTAAGCTGACAAAAAGTCCTTTAAATAAAGCCATCATAATAAATATGGTGAATAAGGAGTAACCATCGGAGGCAATTTTCGCGTTAACGGAATTCATTATGCCTGTCCAATCCAAATTCAAATGCCATCCGAATAAAATATTTTGCCAGCCTGCAGGAACCGCCGTGTTTAACATTGCCGGGGAAACTTTATCCATCGCAATAACGGCAATAATTATTGCTGAAATCGTCATAAGAATATATTGAAGAATATCCGTTACAACTACGCCGAACATTCCTCCTTTAACTACATAAATACCTGTGGCAACGGTTATTATAATTCCATACACATGCGGCGACTAATCCCACGGAAGAAAAATCTTAGTGAATTTTCCTATTCCAACAAAACCGTAGCTTAAAAAACCGATAATCGAAACGATGGAAAAAATAACGGTAATAAGATGGGCAAGTTTTCCGCCGTTAGTTTCATGATCGAACCTTGTAGTAATCCATTCGGCGCCGGTTAAAACATTGGAACGCCTTAACCATGCCGCAAGATAAACCATCAAGAAAATTTGGTTAAAGAGCGGCCATATCCATGGTATAAAAACGCTCTTCATTCCGTAAACAAAAGTGATATACACAAGCCACATTGTTCCGGAAATATCGAACATCCCGCCGACGTTTGAAACGCTTAAATAGTACCACGGAATTTTTTTACTTCCTAGAAAGTAAGAATCAAGGTCAACTGAAGCTTTACGCGACATGTATGATCCAGCTACGATCATTACTATTAAGTAAAGAACTATTACCGCTATGTCAAGAAGATGAAGTTCCATATTTTTACGCTCTCAATGAATGTATATTTAATTTTGGAAACTTGAACAAATTGGTTGCAATAGAAAACTTTTCTTTAAGTTACTTTGCTTATTTGGTGCTTTGAAATGCGTAAAACTATATTGTCTAAATTAATTTTTCTTAAAACGCCAAAAATTATTCCATATATTTTTATAATTAAATTATGTGCATGATTTTTTCTCCGGCAATGTACAAAGTTATTTTAATCCTTCTTTTTTGTTATCCTATCAACAATAAGCATAAAGAAGTAATCGATGGCGCAAATAATGTTTAAAGGACCCGGCAAGATGTTTATATAGAAGGAATAATTATTTTTTACGCAGATTATAAAATTGTGAAAACGTTATCAAATAGATAAAATAAGATTTTAATTTTCCCGGATAATAGAAGCGTTCATAAATAATTATTGGCGATAGTAATATAACCCGACATTTGGTTTTACTAGTTTATAAATAGCGCAGACTGGCTCATGAATATTTTGGGTTGCCCGATTAATTTTAAACCGGTATCTTCGGCAATACCGATTGTCTCTCTAAAATTCTTTCTAGAAACATGAAATATTTTCGGTTCTACAATAAGCATTTGCCCGTTCTTTTTCAGCAGCGATTTCAATTCCTTGAAGAAGTTTAACTTATCCGGCACTTCATGCACCATGTAAAATGTTAAAATGAAATCTACTTTTTCCGTAACGCCGATTTTATCTTGCTCACATTTATGAAGTATTATTCTGTTTTCCAGTTTGGTGCCTTTTATTTTTTGCCGTACCTTTTGCAGCATCCCTTCCTGCAAATCGACGGCAATTACTTTCCCCGTACCGGCCACAAGACAAGCCATTTCAATTGTAAAGAATCCCGGGCCGCATCCCATATCCAAAGCCGTCATTCCATCTTTAACATACGGCATTAATATTTTACCGGGATTTTGAAGCCTCCTACGTAACTTGTTATCAAGCGATCCGGCAATTTCTACCGGGCACACACGATTTTTCTTATTGCCCATCTGCTTTACTCCTTAATATCAAACAGATTTTTCTATAAACCCATCTGATCTAATATTTCACAGGTATCGTTTATGTATTTTATACATTCGTTATCGAACAAATCATTTTCAGAATAAAATGCCATGCCTTCTTCGGTAGCCAAATCGCATCCGAGCAGTTCGTAACAATTAACGCTAGAGTATTTTGTTTTAAACTTGTTAACAAACTCATTAACCTTTTATAGGTCAGTTCTTTTGATTCATCATCATTGGCCTCAGTCTTTCCGTACTTAAGTCCAATAACCATTAATGCGCCTGTAACTGCTCCGCA
>DAIERC010000481.1 GCA_027347125.1 Ignavibacteriales bacterium | reverse complement strand
TTATTACGACCTTTATACGCCGATAGTTAAAAAAGTTGACATGCGCTTTAGTATAGAGCAAGGCGAGGATATTATTTTAGACGCTCTTAAACCTCTCGGCACCGAATATCTTAACACCGTTAAAAAAGCGTTTAACGACAGGTGGATTGACTTTATGCCTACAAACGGAAAGCGCAGCGGGGCGTATTCTTCCGGCGCGGCTTATGATGTGCATCCATATATCTTAACAAACTGGAATGACGATTATGAATCCGTTTCAACAGTTGCGCACGAGCTTGGGCATACAATGCACAGTTATTTCTCAAATAAAAATCAGCCCTTCCCGACTTCCGATTACCCGATCTTCGTTGCGGAAATTGCATCAACCTGTAATGAGACCTTGTTAAATCATTACATGGTGCAGAATACCAAGAGCGATCAGGAAAAGCTTTATTTGTTAGGCAGTTATCTTGAACTGTTAAGAACAACAATCTTTCGCCAAACACTTTTTGCCGAATTTGAATTGAAGATTCACGAGATGGCCGAAAAAGGCACGCCTTTAACCGGCGAAGCTATGAGCGAGCTTTATTATAATCTTGTTAAAGAATATTACGGCAACGATAAAGGTTATTGTGTGGTAGACACTAACATCGCGTACGAATGGGAATACATTCCTCATTTTATTAACTATACATATTATGTTTACCAGTATTCAACTTCGTTAATATACGCAACTGCCTTTGCCGAAAAGATAATAAATAACGGTCAGCCTGCGGTTGATAAATATTATAATATCTTAAAAGGCGGCGGCTCGGATTACCCGATTGAATTGATTAAAAAAGCGGGAATAGACCCTCTGTCATCCGAAGCTTTTAATCTTACGATGAAACGCATGAACGACGTTATGGATCAGATTGAGGAGATATTGAAGAAAGAAGGTAAATAAAAATATAAACGTGCAGAGCGGTTATCCGAATCACTTTGCATTATACGTAAATGAATTATTAATGAAGCGGAAAAAAGAGTTCCGCTTTAAAAGATGTAAGCAGTCCGGCGCAACCGGGCTGCTTTTTTATTAGATGTGAATTTTTGATTATTTCATTTAGCTTACTTTTAGTAAATTAGCTGCCGTAAATTAAAGAGAATAATTATTTGGTATTTCAACCGTCATACATAAAGCTGTTTGAATCCGGTGAGCTTGAGAGAAGAGCGATTAAAGCCGATGAGATTTTAAAATCGTGTACAAGCTGCCCGAGAAACTGCCTTGCTAATAGGTCATCAGAAGAATATGGTTTTTGCTTAAGCGGATATTTGCCTATTGTTTCTTCTTATACGCCCCACTTCGGCGAAGAGCCGGTAATAAGCGGAACACGCGGCGCCGGAAATATATTTTTCGGTAATTGTAACCTGCGGTGTGTATTCTGTCAGAATTATGTTATAAGCCAAAACTGGAAAGTGGAAAGGAAGAACGAAGTTTCATTCGAGCGCCTTGCCGATATTATGCTTGAACTGCAGGAAAAGCAGACGCATAACATCGGGCTTGTATCGCCCACACATTTTTCGTCCCAAATATTAAAGAGTGTATTTATAGCGGCTAAAAAAGGTTTAACGTTGCCTATAGTATACAATACTAATGGCTACGATTCGGTTGAGATGATAAAAATGTACGAAGGCGTTGCGGATATTTATTTGCCCGATCTTAAATACGGCAACAACGAGTACGCGGTAAAATATTCAAAAGCGGAAAATTATTTTGACACAGCTAAAGCCGCCATTAAAGAAATGTACCGGCAGGTGGGTCACGAATTAATTTATGACGGTAATGTTGTTATGAGGGGCTTGATAATCCGGCATCTTGTGCTTCCTAATAATCTATCGGAGACCGAGGAAGTATTTAAATTTATTGCGAATGAATTGAGCCCGAAGGTGCATGTATCCGTAATGTCGCAATATTTTCCAACGTTCAAGGCAAACCGGGACATTCTTATTGACCGCACTTTAAGAGAATCGGAATACGATAAAGTATTAATGCTGATGGATAAATACGGTCTGGAAAACGGCTGGACGCAGGAGCTGGAAAGCTACGAAACTTACCGCCCCGGATTTGAGAACAACAGGGAAACACCATTCTCGTTCTAACCGTTTAATACATTTTTTCAAATACAAGTTGAAATTGAATTGTTACTTACTACCGGGGTGAGATTTTCGATGTGTAATAAAAAAGGACTTGCACCGGGTACCTACAAAGTAGCATAAAGAAATTACATATGTATTTGTTTAAGGTATTAACTTTTTGCTCCTCCTCACATAAGAAAGTTTGTTGTTTGATTTTTGTCCGGTCTTTATCTAAATATCGTATTACGATATAATTTGGTAAAGCAAATGAGTCAAAAAACAGATAA
>DAIERC010000184.1 GCA_027347125.1 Ignavibacteriales bacterium | reverse complement strand
AGTTAATTGGCGCCAGCCGGTTATTGACTGTATCAATTCTTTGAATACTACAGCCGGCAATCCTTTAGATAATTATATAGATAAAACGCCGAGACAGAGTATGCTATATGCGTATTACTACTAGTGTATTTTCTGTATGTGTATCTGCTACAAATGTGCTGTAGATTAGACTTGTTTGCGCTTTACTTGAATGTACTTTTATAAATAGGTAATTTTATCACAATCAAAAAAATAAAAACCCACGGCACTAAGCTAATAGCAATAAATTATTTAAGTAAATTTAAAGGCGATGGTTATGGCTTTAAATATTGATGATAAAGCTCCGGATTTTACATTGAGAGATCAGGACGGCAATGAAGTATCGTTAAAAGATTATAAGGGCAGTAACGTTGTGCTTCTATTTTTCCCGTTTGCAAATACTTCCGTTTGTACCGCTGAGATGAGTTACATGAGGGATAACCTGAAAAGTTTTGAGGAACTTAACGCAAATGTTTTGGGCGTAAGCGTAGACAGCCCCTTTGCATTAAAAATGTGGGCCGAAAAAAATTCGTTAACATTTAAACTTCTCAGTGATTTCAATAAGGAAGCGGCTCCTAAGTACGATTCTTTGTACGATGTTTTTGTACCCGGGAAATATGACTACAAAGGCGTTGCAAAAAGATCCGCTTTTGTAATCGACAAAGACGGTAAAATTAAATATTCCGAGATATGCCCATCACCGGGTGATCAACCCGATTATAAAGCTATTAAAGACATTCTTGAAAAATTGAATTAGGATTTTATGATTGAAGATTTATCTCCACTGCACATCAAAAAAATATTAGACTCAGGCGAAAAAATAAGATTGATAGATGTAAGAGAAGTATGGGAGTATGAAATTGCGCGGATAGAGAATTCGGAATTAATGTCGCTAAGTGAATTTGAAAAACATGCCGGGCTTCTCAATCAGGATGATAAGATTATCGTTTATTGTCATCGCGGCGTTAGAAGTCTCAGAGTATGCAATTATTTGGTTAATGCCGGATTCGGAAATGTTATAAATCTTAAAGGCGGCATTTACGCTTGGTCTATGGAAGTGGATAACACTATACCTGTTTATTAAAATATAATTGTAAAATTTAATGGGAGAAGTATTATGCCTGAAGAAGGGAAAAAAGCTCCTGCTTTTAAGTTGAAGGATCAGAACGGCAAAACAATTTCTTTAAGTGATTTTGCCGGTAAAAATGTTGTGCTATATTTTTATCCTAAAGATAATACGTCCGGCTGTACCGCGGAAGCATGTAATTTTAGGGATGAATTTCCTTCATTCAAAAATATTGATGCGGTTATACTTGGTGTGAGCCCGGATTCAGTTGAGTCGCATAAAAAATTTGCTGAAAAGTATAACCTTCCGTTTACGCTGCTTAGCGATGAAAATAAAGAAGTGCTTGAGAAGTACGGCGTTTGGAAAGAAAAAAGCATGTACGGAAGAAAATATATGGGGGTTGAAAGAACAACTTATGTTATAGATAAAAGCGGGAAGATCAAAAAAATATTTAGCAAGGTAAAAGTACCCGACCACAACAAAGAAGTTTGGGAAGCGTTAAACAGCTAAAAATAAAACCGGAATAAAAATGGTTTACGCAACTAGGAGAGAAACGTTCAGCGCCGCTCATCGATTGTATAATCCTAAATTTACAGACGAAGAAAATGCCAGGATATTCGGGAAGTGCAGCAATCCCAACTGGCACGGCCATAATTACACTTTAGAGGTAGTAGTAGCTGGCGAAATTGATCCGGAAACGGGGTACGTATTAGACCTTAAAGAACTGAAAGGTATAATAATTGAGTATGTAATAAAACATGTGGACCATAAAAATCTTAATACCGAAACCGAATTTATGAAAGGATTGATTCCTACCGCGGAAAATATTACGATTGCAATATGGAATCAACTTGTTAATAAAATTCCGAAAGGAAAACTTTTTTCCGTTAAAATTTTTGAAACGGAAAATAATTATTTCGAATATAAAGGAGAATGAATTTGAATTTAGATGTTGTTAAAAATCTTACTACAAATTTACTTAGCGAGATCGGTGAAGACCCTTCAAGAGAGGGACTGCTCGATACTCCGAAACGTGTGGCGGAAGCATACAGTTTTCTTACTTCCGGTTATGACAAGGATATTGAAACCGTATTGAATGATGCGATATTCACAGAGAAATATGATGAGATGGTTCTGGTTAAAAATATTGATTTCTACAGTTTGTGCGAGCACCATATGCTGCCGTTTTTCGGCAAAGTCCATGTAGCTTATTTACCCGACGGAAAAATTATTGGTTTGAGTAAAATACCCCGCATTGTGGAAGTTTTTGCCAGAAGGCTGCAGGTGCAGGAAAGAATGACACAACAGATTGCCGATACTATAAACAACTATATTCAGCCTAAAGGAGTGGCGGTTGTGTCCGAAGCTTCTCATATGTGCATGATGATGCGTGGCGTTGAAAAGCAAAACTCGTCTGCTATGGCAAGCGCGGTTCACGGCTTATTCAAAGAAGACGCGAGAACTAGGGCGGAATTCCTAAACTTAATTTCAATGAAGAATTTATAATGACCGATGTGAAACAGGGAATATGGATTACCGGCGCAAGCTCTGGTATCGGCCGGGCAACTGCGACTGAGTTTGCGCGTATCGGCGCAAATGTGTTTGCGTCGGCCAGAAGAGTAACCGAACTTGAAAGGTTAAATTCGGAATTGCAAAATGAAAAACTTAGTGTCGAAATATTTCCATGCAATGTTGCTTCTTCTGCAAATGTTGACCAGGCAGTGAAGAAGATAACAGCCTCGCATCAAATTAATTGTCTTATAAACAACGCAGGTATAACTTCATTTAAAGAAGCTGAAGCCAATTCCGTTCAGGAAATAACCGACATCATAAATACAAATCTGCTCGGCGCAATTTATTCGATTAAGTATGTACTGCCTCATATGATTGAACATGGCGGCGGAACGATTATTAATATCCTGTCTGTTGTAACAAAAAAAATATTTACTAGCAGCAGTGCTTATGCGGCGTCTAAAATGGGTTTGAAAGGTTATACAGAATCGTTGCGCGAAGAGGTAAGAAAATATAATATTAAGGTAATCAATATTATTCCCGGCGCAACTGAAACAACTATGTGGTCGCCTGAAATAAGAAAAGAAAATGCCGATAAAATGATGACAAGCGAGGACATTGCCAGGCTTATTGTATGGGCTTACCTGCAAAAGGGCAATATGGTTACCGAAGAAATTTTAATTAGACCGGTTACAGGGGATTTGTAAAACTCGCCATATAAAAAATCATTAATAATTTATACGCATTAGTGGAACACAAATAATCCTCTTTAGGCACTATGCGCTCCGCAGGGGGATACTATTTTTTAAAAATATTTTTCAGCTTGTTTTCTAAAAAACTATTCTTTTGTTTATCAAGTTTATCTAATAGTTCTTTCTTTTTCGAATCGATGGTTCCAAGGTTATCGTTTACAAGGGAAGTGTAGTTGTCCAATTGTTTTTTAATGTCTTCAATTTTTGAATTATATTGTTTCTCAAACTGGTCTTTTTGCTGCGAGATAAACGCATCGAATTTACTCTTCAATTCGTTTTGAAGTCTTACGAATTCCGCACCGAGAACATCGGTTAACCTTTGGGAAAGTTGTTCGTCCAGATCGGTTGATAAAGCGACATCAAAATTACCTTTTGTATTCCACAATCTTAAATTGATATCGAAGTTATTTATTCCGGATAACACTTCGCGAACAATTCTTTCGCCTATGTTTCGCGGTTCGGCTTCAAACTGAAGATGGGCGTTGGTGAATTTAAAATCGAAATTGGAATCGAACCTGTTGCCTGGAGCCGAAATTTTTACGGAACTGGTAACATACGCATCGGTAATTTTTGTGGGTAAAAAATCGCTCTTGCCAAGCTGGAACTGCCCGAGCGGCACGCCCGACAAACTGGCACTGTACTCATCAAGCGGAGCATTACCGCGCCTGTCAGAAAGTCCGTTAAATTTTATAACGCGATTGTTGCTTGTGCCCGCCAAAGAAATTGTAAGCGGCACGCCGGTTAAGGATTGATTGCTGGTAATATTATCGGCTTCACCTTTCGCTTTAATTACATTCCCGCCGTCCGAACCATCAGTTCCGCCGGTTATTAAAATTTTCTTAATCCAAAATTTGGGATAGCTATGTTCAATCGGGAAGGAAATATTTTGTCCTTTCATTCTTGGCGGTTTTGTGTAGTCAGGTTCCGGCTGATATTTTTTTACATTTGCCCTGGCAAAATCAATCCAATACAAATATGTTTTTACCCGGTTATACATTTCATTACCCGCAAGCAGCGATGCAATTGTAGGCGTGTTTATGCTTGGAAGCCTTGCCATGTTTTTTAATCTCTGGAAATCTTCTTTCGCGAAATCATCAATAGAATCTACGGAAGAAGCAAGACTATTAATATTAGTTGTTATTGACCGGCTCCGGTTTGTAAAAGTTTGTTGAACATCATTTACTGTTTTAACCGCGTTGTCTACGGTTGCAATGGCGGAAGTAATATTCTGGACATTATTTAGTTCGGAAGTATTAATCGCTTTTATTTTATTTTGAATATCGATTAAGCGCGCTTTCGATGTTTCAAAATCCGACTTTACCAGGTTCCATTCGTTGAAAGTTTTTTCAGCTTCCGCCTTTAATGTATCAATATGCCCGATTGTTTTAAAGTTGAAAGCCTTAAGTAAACTATCGGGATTAAACCCGCTTTTTAATTTTGTAACATCAAAAATAGGAGTAGTGCCTACCATTTGTTTAAGCGCATCATCAGCCATTTTGCTGAAGGTATTTTTAGCGGAACTTAAAACAGAACCTTTCCTTCTGCTTTCAGGTAGCGAGCCATCGGTTTTTCTTTTAGTGCCGACAAGTAGATTTTGGACTTCAACAGTTTCAATTAAAACTTTGCCTCTTATAAGCTGTCCCGGGTCCATAGCAAAGTTAACATTACCTGTTTGAAACAAGTTCTTCCAGGGGTTCTGCGGATCGGCAACTTCCATTTTTGCCCAAT
>DAIERC010000178.1 GCA_027347125.1 Ignavibacteriales bacterium | reverse complement strand
CTAAGTTTATTTAAACCGAAATATTTCAGAAACTCATCTGTTGTGCCGTATAAAAGCGGTCTTCCAATCGATTCGGCCCTGCCTGTAATTGCAATCAGATTTTTTTCAAGAAGCGTGTTCAGAATATAATCCGAATTAACGCCCCTTATTTGTTCAAGTTCAGGTTTGGTAATAGGCTGTTTGTAAGCAATAATAGCAAGCGTTTCCAGCGCCGCCTGGCTTAAACGGCGTTTGCTTTTTTCGGACGACAAGTAACCGACATACTTTGCATATTCGGCCTTTGTCGCAAACAAGTAGCCGCTGGAAATTCGTAAAATATGAAACGGGATGTTAAGTTCATCGTATGAAGCGTTAAGTTCTTCAACCGAATTATCAACATCAGCCGGTACTATTTCGGTGTCCTCACCGTCTATACCTTTAATGGCTTTAATTAAATCAGCCGGCGAAATCGGATCGTCGGAAGAAAAAATTAAAGAAGCAATTATTGAATTATATATTTTGTCCATTTTCTAATTTCAGAATAACAAAATCGTTAAACTCTTCTGATTCCTTTATCCCTATCATACCTGATTTAACAAGTTCTAACAGCGCTACGAACGTAACCACAATCCTTATTTTTTCTTTCATACCGTGAACAAGGCTTAAGAAATGTAGTTCCTTCTGCTTTTCTATGATGTTCATTATATGAGTTATCTGCTCGTCTATAGTAACGTTTATTTTTTTTATCTCATGAAATACTTCAGGCTTCAAGCTATCCATAGCCTTCTTAAAGGCTTTGGCCAGATCGAAGATTGTTACGTTCTTTAATAAAATTTCATATTCAGGCGGAGATTCTTTTTCATCCGCATCAAAGTTTCCTCTAAAGCTAAGTTTCCTTTGGTTCGATTCGAAGTAAGAAAGTTCTTCGGACATTTCTTTATATTTTTTATACTCTAGAAGCGCCTGTATTAATTCCGCACGGGGGTCAATCTCTTCCCCCTTTTCGTCTATTTCTCTCGGAAGCAGCATCCTTACTTTTATATGCATTAAAGTAGATGCCATAAGAATAAAATCGCCGGCAACCTCAAGATCGAGCATCTTAATAAGATTTACGTAATCTAAAAACTCTTTGGTAATCTTAGCAATAGGTATATCGTAAATATTCAGTTCGTCTCTTTTTATAAAAAAAAGGAGAAGATCGAGCGGTCCTTCGAACTGATCTAATTTTATTTTATACAATTTTAATCCTAATGCTTATAAATTATCCCAGGTTCATTTTTTCACGAACCTCGGCCATAGTTTCCTGAGCTGTTTTACGAGCCCGTTTCTCGCCGTCTTCAAGAATATCTTTTACGCTTTTAATATCGTTTTCATATAGCTTGCGCTTTTCAATTATAGGGGCCAGCATTTCAGAAATTTTTGCGGCGCATTTCATCTTACAGTCAACACAACCCAATGCCCCGGAGCGGCAGTTAGTATCAATTTCCGGTACTTCACCGGGGTTAAATTTTTTATGATAAGAAAAGACAAGACAAATATCCGGGTTACCCGGGTCACCTTTTCTTAACTTATTAGGGTCGGTAACCGCTTTCTTAAGTTTTGCCTTTACTGTTTCAGGCTCATCCGATAAAAGAATAGTGTTATTAAGCGACTTGCTCATCTTGGCGTTGCCGTCAAGACCTGATAACCGCGCAAACTTTGTAAGCAACGGTTCCGGTTCGGGAAAAACTTCAACATACTGGTTATTAAATTTTCTAGCTATCTCTCTCGTAATTTCAACATGAGGTACCTGGTCTTCGCCTACCGGTACTGCATTGCCTTTGTATAGAAGAATATCAGCGGCTTGAAGAACAGGGTAACCAAGGTGACCGTAAATAACATTTTCAATATTCAAATCTCTAATTTGATCTTTCAAAGTAGGGTTTCTTTCGAGCCGGTTAACCGTAATTAACATACCGAAAATCAGATTGAGCTCGGTATGTTCTTTTATTTGCGACTGTCTGAACATCGGGCTTTTTACAGGATCCAGCCCGGTGGCAAGCCAATCAATAAGCATATCAATTGAGTCCTGGTAAATATGGCTCGTATCCAGTTTTGTTGTAAGCACATGGTAATCTGCAATAAGATGGTAACTTTCATAATTGTTCTGAAGATTTATCCAATTTTCAAGAGCACCGACGTAATGCCCGATGTGAAGTTTACCGGTTGGTCTCATGCCGCTTAGAATTCGTTTTTTATCCATATTCCAACAAATGTTATTAAATTTGAAACGTTAAGATAATAATAATAGGTTTAATATTCTTGTGTTGTAAACTATTTAGGTAAACAAAAGTGTAAGATTCATGACAGGTAAAGATAAGGTTTCCAGTTTTCGTCTAGTTTGCCTACCACATTTTTTATAAACATTATATGGCTTGGCTTAAACGGGCGGATTAATAAATTCATTTGAGCTTCGGTAGGCGTTCTATCACCTTTTCTGTTGTTGCACATTGTACATGCACAAACTAGGTTTTCCCATGAGTCGGCGCCTCCTTTTGATTTCGGGATAATATGGTCAATAGTCAAAGGTAAATCGCTTCTTCCGCAGTATGCGCATTTATACAAATCCCGTCTTAAAATATTTTTTCTTGTAAGTACAACCTTTTTATAAGGGAGTGTAATAAAGTTGCTTAGCCTAATAATACTTGGCCACGGATAACTTGTATTTATACCCCGAACCTCTTTCCTAGCGTCGTTCACAACTAACTCGGCTTTACCAAGATATAATAAAATAACAGCTTTTTTTATGTTGCATATTGTAAGAGGTTCGTAACTTTGATTTAATATTAATACTTTAGCATTAAGTTTGCCATTAACTCTTTTAGCAGTTTCGAACTCATCCTCCGATACTATTTTTTCTATTTTGTTTAATGTAAAATATTCTCAAAATAATTCTTGCAACAAGCAATAAAACAGTAAACGTTGCAATATATAAAAATGTTTCTCTCGGAACCAGTTTAAAATACATCAGCACAACAAATACAACGGCTAATGCTAATGACCCGTAATTAAAAATATTGAAAAAACTTTTTGATATCATTTACGCCGCTTTTCTTTTCCAAAGCAAATAATTATTACGGTACTTTATTATACTCAAAACCATGTTCACTTAAGCCGAACAATCATTTTTAATATTTACCGTTTAAATATAAAGAATAGAATCAGTTTATTCCAAATGGCCTTTAACCGTTCAACGCTGTTCAACGTCTTTGTATATTATAGCAATGCAAACTACATAATCACGCGAATGGCTCATAGAAATTTTCAAACTCTTACCGTTTGACAAAAATGATTCCAGCTCGCCTTTCAATTTAACAAGCGGCATACCGTTTGGCTCGTTGTATATTTCAATGTCCTGCCAGCCGACTTCTTTATTCCAACCAGTTGTTAAAGCTTTAAACACAGCTTCCTTTGCGGCAAACCTGGCCGCCAGGTGCTGGTATTTGTTCGCTTTACTTAACGAATAATCAAGCTCGGTTTGAGTATAAACTTTATTTAAAAATTGATCGCCGTATTTTTCAACGCTGCTTTGTACTCTTTCAATTTCGATAATATCTACTCCTATTCCAAATACCATTCTATTTCCTTTAAATAATTATTTTTAATATCCCGCGGCTGTTCCGTTACCGCGCGGATCGGACGCACCATAAATTAAGTGATTTGCGCTATCAATTAAAATACCTTCGGCCATACCCAATGTTCTCATTTCGCCTATTTTGTATCCCATCTTTATCAAATTGTTTTTTACATTTTCTGACAAGGCATTTTTTTCAAAATCGATTCTATCCGGCAGCCATTGGTTATGAATCCGAGGCATGTCTATGGCTTGTTGAATGTTCATATTAAAATCAATACAGTTTATTATTACCTGTAAAACAACGGTAATAATAGTTGAGCCTCCCGGCGACCCGATAATTATGTAAGGCTTGCCGTTCTTCAACACAATCGTAGGCGTCATCGAACTTAACATCCTTTTTTGCGGTTGAATTGAATTCGCTTCGCTTCCGTATAAACCAAATTGATTAGGCACGCCCGGCTTAGCGCTAAAATCATCCATTTCATTATTCAACAAAAAGCCTGCGCCGTCTACAACAATTTTAGAGCCGTATGAAGAATTAATTGTGGTGGTGGTACTTACCGCGTTGCCGGAAGAATCATATACAGAATAATGAGTGGTTTCATTACTTTCATGATATTGACTCAAACCATCCGCTTTAATTTCCGAAGCGGGAGTTGCTTTATCCGTAATCTTATTGAAGATGTATCCGGCGTATTTTTTAGAGAGTAATTCTTTTTCCGGCACTTTAAAAAAATCAGGATCACCAAGGTAAGTTGTTCTATCGGCGTAAAC
>DAIERC010000176.1 GCA_027347125.1 Ignavibacteriales bacterium | reverse complement strand
GTTGGGCAGGATCTTGTTAATCATTGTGTAAATGATATTGCTGTTTGCGGCGCTCAGCCTTTATATTTTCTTGATTATCTTGCTTTCGGCAAACTTAACCCTGATAAAGCTTCTCAAATAATTGAAGGCTTTGCAACTGCTTGCAAACAGAATAATTGTGCACTAATAGGAGGCGAAACTGCCGAGATGCCCGGCCTTTATGATGAAAATGAATATGATATGTCGGGTACTATAGTTGGCATTGTGGAAAAGGATGATGTTATTAACGGGAAGGATATTAATAAAGGAAATGTGCTAATCGGTTATGCGTCTAACGGACTGCATACAAACGGGTATTCGCTGGCAAGAAAAGTATTGCTGGAAAAATACAAACTCAAAGATCAAATTTTCGGCTTGGATGAATATCTTGGCGATGAACTGCTTCGCGTTCATAAATCTTATTTGAAACTTATTACATACCTTAAAACCAATATAAAAATTAAAGGCTTTTCTCATATTACCGGCGGCGGTATTGTGGGTAACACTAAGAGAATTTTACCGGAAGGTTTGGAATTAAAAATTGATTGGGACGCATGGGAATTGCCTACAATATTTAAAACAATAAAAGAAGCCGGTAATATTAGCGATGAAGAGATGAGAAAGGTTTTTAATATTGGTATAGGATTGATTGCTGTAGTTGATAAAAATAATGTAGATGATGCAATAAAATTATCGCACGAAGTAAACGAGCATCCCGTAATAATCGGTGAAATAGGGTAATAGGGAATTAAAAAGCGGGCATCAATTTAATTTTATGCCCGCTTTTCTTAGGAGAGAGAAATATTCACTTCATAATCGAAAATAATCCCGAACTTTTTAAATCTTCATTTGCCTGATTAAATATCCAGCCAATAAGAAAATTTTGCCAGAAAAATATTATCGGATGCGGTATTCCACAGATTTTTAAAATCCCTTCCGAAAGAAAAATCACCGGGATTATCCTCATTGGTTTGCCCGTGCGTCCACACAAGATAAAATAAAGAGCCGGGTAAAAACTCCCATCTTAAAACAATATTACCTCTTAAAGATTTAAAGTTAAAATCGGGGTTTGAAAAAGAAAATTGAGATGCCGGGCCATTGCCGTCTGGGTCAACCACATATTCTTCGTCCGAAGAATTATATGATATTGTAGAATTTCCTTTTCCGAATTCATCGGTTTGATATGTACGTGGTTTCGCAAGCTCCTTAAAATTGGTGTAACGGCCTACTGAAAACAACGGCTGCAAAAATAATTGAAGGCTAAGCGTCGGTGTAAATGTCCAATTTAATCTTATTTCTCCGCCGATGGTTTCTTGATTTAGATTTCCGAAAACATACCGGTTGTTATAAGTATTCACGGCGTACGGATCATTAAAATTATCTACCCACTGTAATGTTTCAAAATTATAATTGTAAAAAGGTCCGACTCTAAAATCAATCTGGCTGCTTGGCCTCCAAATTGCGGTTAAAGAAATATATTGAGCGTTTCCACCGAGTTTGTCCCAGGCGCTGTTTCCGTAAAATTCAAAATATATTTTATCTCTGCTGTCGGTATTTCCAAAATATTCTATAAACTCTGAACTAGGAATTTTAGCCAGCGGGCCGCCTCTTGTTAAGCGGTCTGAAAATGTTTCAGGGTTATATCCGCCGTTTACGCCGAACCCGTAATAATTAAGTAATTGAAAATTTGAAAAGAACATATAACCATCTGCGGTTATGTCTCCGTCAAAATCATAATTCCTAAATGTTGCCAGATAAATATCCTTACTCCTAAAAATATTATCCGGCTCGAACCATCTGTAGCCTACTACTGCGTGGCCGTTAATTGTATTTGCGCGCCACTGGAAACCCACATCGTTGCATTCAAAGCCGGGGGAAACAACTGCCAACGCCGTGTTAATATAAAAATTTCCTTTTTGCTTGTTCAGCATTATCCTAGATACAAAACCCGAAAGCGAAGTTCTGCTGCTGTCTAAATGGAATGATTTTGCGTCGGGTCTTTGATAATACCGGTTTGATGCTTTCTGCAAATTAATTAAATATTCCTGAGTTCCGTTTATATATGAGCCGGATAGATAACCGTTTAATACATAGGTATTATTTTCATCCATAGTCAACCAGCCATCCACGCCGTAAACTAAGGCTCTTTGGCTTACGGCGTCTTTAACATTTTGATTGTTAAGATTTCTAAAAACAGATGTGCCGATAAAACCGAGGCCTTGCCTTCCTGAGTTAAATTCTTTTTGCGCTCTAACAATATTGTAATTAGTTAGCGGTTCTACCTGTTCGTTATAAATTGAATTGTCCATGTAAACATTGGCAAAGGTTCTAGCGGTAACGGCATCAATAATTCCTACCGACCAATCGTTTCC
>DAIERC010000156.1 GCA_027347125.1 Ignavibacteriales bacterium | reverse complement strand
CTTATACCCCAGAGTCGCTTGCTTACCGAACATGGAAACGATACCGCGGCGGTTGGGCTGCCGATATATGGATTTATAATTTTGAAAAGGGCACAGCCGAAAATATTACAAATAATCCGGCTGATGATGAATTTCCAATGTGGCACAACAATACAATTTATTTCCTTTCAGACCGCGGCAGCAACGAGCGGGCAAACATTTGGGCATATGATTTTACTACAAAAAAGACCCGGCAAATTACAGACTTTAAAGATTTCGATATCCACTTCCCTTCAATTGGTCCGGACGATATTGTTTTTGAAGCTGGAGGCAAACTTTATTTGTTAGACCTTGCAACAGACAAATATCACGAAGTAAAAATTGAAGTAATTACGGATGAAATTACTTTAATGCCTCATCCGGAAAATGTTGAAAAAAGAATAAGTAACTTTTTCGTTTCTCCAGATGGCAAGAGGGCTTTGTTTGAAGCTCGCGGAGATGTATTCTCCGTTCCGGCCGAAAACGGAAACGTTGTTGATCTTACAAATACTTCCGGTGTTGCGGAAAGATACCCTGCGTGGTCGCCAGATGGAAGATATATCGCATATTGGAGCGATCGCTCCGGCGAGTATGAGTTAACGCTTAAAGATCTTGAAAACCCCACCGTCGAAAAGAAACTTACTTCTTACTGGCCAGGTTTTAGATATAATATTTTCTGGTCGCCGGACAGCAAGAAGCTTGCGTTTATAGATAAAGCCATGCAAATTTATATTTATGACATCTCTAAAAACAGTACGGTTAAAGTTGATAAAGAAAAATATGCTTACGAGGGCGATCTAGAAAACTTTACTGTTTCCTGGTCCTCGGACAGCAGATGGCTTGCTTATGCTAAGGATATGGATAACCAGCATAGAGCAATTTGTATTTTCGATACGAAGGAAGAAAAATCGCATCAAATTACCCAGGGGTTTTACAGCGACAGCCAGCCTTGTTTTGATCCTGATGGAAAGTACCTGTACTTCTTAACAAACAACACTTTTGCCCCTTTGTATAGCGATGTTGATAATACTTTCATTTATCCAAACACAACAAGAATAGCGGCAATAACATTAAGCGCCGATATTACATCTCCGCTTGCGCCAAAAAACGATTCCACTTCCATAAAGAAAGATGAAGATAGTAAAAAAGATACAACCGATAAAAAGAACGACGATAAGAAAGGGAAAAACGATAAGAAAGAAGATAAGTCAAAAGAAGTAAAAATAGATCTGGATGGTATATCGGGCAGAACCGTTCTACTTCCCCCAGCCGCAGGTAATTATACAAACCTGGAAGCGGTTTCGGGAAAGGTTGTTTATTTAAAACTTCCGAATACCGGCGCCGCCGATAAAAAGAAAGCGGCTGTTTATTATGACCTTGATAAACGTGAAGAAAAAACTATTGCCGATGGCATAGATAACTATATGATTTCCGCCGACGGAAAAAAAATAATGATAGCGAAAACAGGGTCTTATTTTATCGCAGATATTGCGCCGGAACAAAAACTTGAAAAGAAAATGCCGACTAATCAATTGGAAATGACCATTCATCCGCGGGAAGAATGGCATCAAATATTTAACGATGCCTGGCGTTTTGAAAGAGATTTCTTTTACGACCCCAACATGCACGGCGTTAACTGGAATGAAATGAAAACGCGTTACGGAAAATTGATTGACTATGCCATGACAAGATCTGATGTAAATTATATCCTCGGCGAATTAATAGGCGAAATAAGTTCTTCGCATACATACCGTGGCGGCGGTGATCTGGAAACTCCCGAACGCAGAGCTGTTGGTTACCTGGGTATTAACTGGGAACTTTCTAACGGAGCCTACAGAATTAAAACTATTCTTAAAGGAGCTTCATGGGACAACGAAGTAAAATCTCCTCTCGATCAACCCGGCGTAAATGTAAAAGAAGGTGATTATATCCTTGCTGTTAATGGAATTCCGATTGATGTTACAAAAGATCCTTATGCCGCGTTTGAAGGCTTAGCAGGTAAAACTATTGAACTTACCGTAAATGACAAACCTTCGATGGACGGCGCCAGGAAAATTATCATAGAGACAATGACTGACGAATCACGGTTAAGGCTTTTAGCATGGATTGAAGCTAAACGAGAAATTGTTGACAAACAAACCGGCGGTAAAATCGGGTATATCTATGTTCAGGATACAGGCATACAGGGACAAAATGATCTTGTTAGACAATTCACCGCGCAAATCGATAAACAAGGGTTAATCATAGATGAAAGATTTAACAGCGGCGGACAAATTCCCGACAGATTTATAGAAATGCTTAACCGGAAGCCGCTTGCTTTCTGGGCAGTACGCGACGGAAAAAATTGGCAGTGGCCGCCTTCAGCTAACTTTGGGCCAAAGGTAATGCTTATTAATGGATGGAGCGGTTCGGGTGGCGACGCATTCCCGTACTTCTTTAAAGAAACCGGCATCGGTCCTTTGGTCGGTATGCGCACTTGGGGCGGCTTAATAGGAATATCCGGCTCTCCGGCTTTAATTGACGGAGGGTTTATAACAGTGCCCACGTTCAGAATGTACAGCCCTGAAGGAAAATGGTTTGCCGAAGGGCATGGAGTTGATCCAGATATAAAAGTTGTTGACGACCCTGCTCAACTGGCGAAAGGTGTTGACCCTCAACTTGAAAAAGGAATTGAGGTTGTTTTGCAACTTTTAAAAGAGCATCCGCCGGTAAACCCGGAACAACCGGCCTATGAAAAAAGGTAAGCTCTTATAATTAAAGAGGCGTATAAAATACGCCTCTTCAGTTTTTTGCAAAAAACATATTGGATAAATGTATTAGAGCTCTCACACATCTAATTATTATTAGGTTATTTCAACTATTCTCCGTATGTTTACCTGTCCGGCATTAGGCTGGGTTGATTTATATATTATTTTTTAGAGGTTCTTAATTGAGTACTAAATTATTTGTAGGTTCTCTACCATGGTCGGTAGATGATAGACAGTTGCAATCAGCTTTTGAAGCACACGGAACAGTTGTTTCCGCAAAAGTTATTAAAGACCGTGAAACTGGCCGTTCAAGAGGTTTCGGCTTTGTTGAAATGGAGAACTCTACTGATGCAAAGAATGCTATTAAAGCATTGAATGAATCGGAATTATCCGGAAGAAATATCGTTGTTAATGAAGCTAAAGCGCGCAGTTAAAAGATATTCAATACAGTTTTCTGATAGGCGTCTCAAAAGGACGCCTTTTTTCTTTTTAAAGATTAACGGGCTAATTTAATTGCCAGACAATAATTCCCGCTGCTTGTTATTATCCGGTACAAACCGTTAGTTTCTAATTAAAATATTTAAATGGGATTTGTCGTTCCGGCTTGGTTTATACTGCCACAATTGTTTTACATTGATTCATAAGACTATCTTGTTTACTTTTCGGCAATATTTATTTTGAAAGTATGAAAAAGGTCTTAATTTTAGGTTCTACCGGTTCGATAGGGATAAACACACTTAATGTATTAAGGAATTTTCCTGAAAAATTTAAGGTGGCGGCGTTAACCGTAAATACAAGAATAGATTTACTCGAGCCGCAAATTGAGGAATTCCACCCCGATGTTGTTGTAGTTAAGGATGAAAAATTAGCCTCGGAACTAAAAAACAGAATTGGGAACAAATGTAAAGTTCTTGCGGGCAATAACGGGTTAATTGAAATTGCCGCGGTTTTGGATTACGATATTTTTGTCGGTGCCATGGTGGGTTTTAGCGGCCTGGCTCCCGCTCTTGAGGCAATTAAACGGGGTAAGGTAATAGCCCTGGCAAACAAGGAAACTCTTGTTGTTGCCGGTGAGCTGGTAACAGGGCTATGTAAAAAGCATAATGCTAAATTAATTCCTATCGACTCCGAGCATAGCGCAATTTTCCAATGCCTTGAAGGTGAAAAAATTGACCAGGTTGAAAAGCTTATTTTAACGGCTTCGGGCGGACCTTTCCTTGAAAAGAACAAAGAGGCGCTTGCAAATGTAACTGTTAAAGAAGCGCTTAATCATCCGAAATGGAAAATGGGAAACAAAATAACAATTGATTCCGCTTCAATGATGAACAAGGGCCTAGAAATTATAGAAGCACGCTGGCTATTTAATATTACAAAAGACAAAATTGACGTAGTAATTCATCCACAATCCGTTATTCATTCGCTTGTTCAGTTTGTTGACGGATCTATTAAAGCACAGCTCGGATTACCCGATATGAAACTACCGATTCAATACGCGTTAACATATCCGGAAAGGCTGCAAAATAATTTTGATAGAATAAGCCTGCCGCAAATAGGCAGCTTAACGTTTTTGAACCCTGATTTTGATAAATTTGAATGCCTCAAACTGGCATATGACGTGCTTGATTCCGGCGGAACTGCGCCGTGTATTTTAAACGCAGCAAACGAAGTGGCCGTCGATAAATTTTTAAACGGAAGCATTAAATTTTCGCGCATTCCTAATTTGATTACTAAAGCATTGGAAAAAATTGAGAACCACAAAGAACCCGATGTAGAAACAATATTTGAGTGCGATAAACAAACAAGAGAGTATGTTTTAGCATTAAGTTAGGTTGTCTTACCGCGAACCGGCATCGCTTATTATGGGCTAGAATTTACAACCGCTTTTACTCTCAATTTTTAATGGTAATTTTTGATTTTTAAATTATTAAGGAGAATTTCGGTTAATGGATTATATTATTTATTTTGCTATAACTATAGGTATACTGGTATTCGTTCATGAGTTTGGGCATTTTATTGCCGCCAAACTTTGCGGCATGCGCGCAGATGTTTTCGCCATCGGTTTTGGCAAAAGATTGTTTGGATGGAATAAATTATCCGGTTTCACTTTCGGTGACTTACCGAAAGATTTTGACGGACAGGGAAATACTGATTATAGACTTAGCCTTCTCCCGCTGGGCGGCTATGTAAAGATTGCCGGCATGGTTGATGAAAGTTTTGATACCGAGTTTGCGGATAAAGAACCGCAGCCTTATGAATTCCGCGCAAGACCCACATGGCAAAAAATTATTGTCATTACTGCCGGCGTTTTTATGAACTTGATGCTGGCGCTGTTTGTTTTTTGGGGCTCCAATTATTTTCACGGCAAGGCGACTACAAAAACTACAACTATCGGTTATGTCGCGCCCAATTCCGCTGTTGATTCAATAGGCTTTAAGATTGGCGACAAAATCACCGCGATCAACGGGAAAGAGGTTCATAACTGGGAAGATGTAAGTACCGATATTCTCATTACATCACTCGGACAAAATTTAAATATAAATATTTTAAGAAACGGCCAACCGGTTACACTCGAAATTCCGAGGAAAAAAATACCCGTAGATAAAAACGGCGGATTGTTTTTGCTTCCTTCCGGAGTGCGGCCTGGTATAGGTGATGTTCTTCCGAACTCACCCGCACAAAAAGCGGGCATTAAACCTGGAGATATTTTACTATCGCTTAACAACATTCCGCTATTCAGCAGCGAACAAGCGACACAAATAATTTCGAGCCATAAAGAAGTTTCTATGCCGCTTCAGGTGCT
>DAIERC010000111.1 GCA_027347125.1 Ignavibacteriales bacterium | reverse complement strand
GGCCCTTTAACCACACCAATAGGCAAGGGATTTAGAAGTGTGAACGTTGCGTTACGAAAAGAATTTGAGTTGTACGTAAATCAAAGACCCGCTAAAACATATACCGGTATCAAAACTCTTTATTTTGATCATATCGATCTTATAATTTTTAGAGAAAACCTGGAAGAATTTTATTCGGGTATTGAGCATTATATTGATAGCAGTCATACCGCAGCTGAAACAATAGGAATTATTACCAACCGGGGTTCCGAAAGAATTATAAGGTATGCATTTGAATACGCAAGGAAGCACGATAGAAAAAAATTAACTGTTGTTCATAAGGCTAATATCCTAAAGTTTACGGGCGGGTTGTTTTTGGATGTTGCAAAGCGAATTGCCCCCGAGTACCCGGAAATAAAATTTGAAGATAAAATAGTAGATAACATGGCAATGCAAATGGTTATGAACCCTTACCAGTTTGATTGTATTGTTACAACCAATCTTTTCGGCGATATCCTTTCCGACCTGGCCTCCGGATTGGTTGGCGGGCTTGGAATGGCTCCGGGAGCTAATATCGGTGACAGTGCCGCTATTTTTGAAGCTGTACACGGTTCGGCTCCGGATATCGCGGGGCAGAACGTAGCTAATCCTTCAGCTCAAATTTTAGCAAGCGTTATGATGCTTGAATATCTTGGTGAATTGGAAGCCGCAAAAAGAGTGGAAAAGGCTTTAGCTTCTGTAATTGCCGAAGGAAAATCTGTTACACGCGATATTAACTCTTTAAATTATATCGGCACCAACGAATTTGCCGAAGCAGTAATAAAAAAAATTGAAGAATAAAAATATTTTCTGATCTGCGATTACTTATCTTCAATCTCATTACCGCGATACGCGCTCGAATTTTCCAATTACATTTTTGAGTTATAATTCTTATTTTTACAGCTGGTATTATTTAATAGTTGGGCATTATGTTTAGTGTAGGAAAAATAAATATTGATAAAGCAATTATGCTGGCGCCGATGGAAGATATTTCTGATGTATCATTCAGGCTGGTATGCCGTGAGCTAGGTGCCGATGTGGTTTATACTGAGTTTGTAAATTCCGAAGGTTTAGTGCGCAAATCCGAAAAGACACATAAGAAACTAGAAATAATTGATGATGAGCGCCCGGTAGGAATACAGATTTACGGTTCTGGTATAGAATCTATGGTTGGCGCTGCACAAATTGCGGAAAGGGAGAATCCGGATCTGCTGGATATAAATGCCGGATGCTGGGTTAAAAACGTTGTGGGACACGGCGCGGGCGCGGGACTTTTGAAAGACCCTGAATTTATGCAAAGATTAGTAAAAGGCGTTGTTGATACCGTATCATTGCCGGTTACTGTAAAAACAAGATTGGGAATCGACAGCAGCAGCATCAAAATACTTGAAGTAGCTAAAAGAATGGAAGACGTAGGCGTAAAAGCTCTTACGGTACATTGCCGGACAAGGGTAATGGGACACAAAGGCGATGCCGATTGGAGCTGGATTCCCAAAATAAAAGAAGTAGTAAAAATTCCCGTTGTATTAAACGGAAATATTATGACTGCCGAAGATGTAAAACGAGCTTTCGATGAAACCGGCGCCGACGGGGTAATGATTGCCCGCGGAGCTATCGGTAATCCGTGGATATTTAAAGAAGCCAAAGAACTGATTAATCAAGGTTTCATTTCAACGGTTATTGATGAAACCTTAATGATAAAAACCTGCCTAAGACACCTTTACTTAGCCATAAATGTTAAAGGCGAAAGAAGAGCTATATTGGAACACAGAAAATTTTATACAGGCTATCTAAAAGGCTTAAGAAATGCATCGCAGATCCGTAAAGCACTTATGGAAATAACCGAATATAACGGAGTAGAATATATTTTATTAAAGTATCTTGACGAACTATTGAATTATAATAAATTAGCAGTGTAGTAAATCTTTTTACTCTAAACCGGATATATATTATATTTTGAATAAGCTATTATCCACAAAAACCGCAAGAGTAATTTCAACAATTTTTGTCCCACCGTCATTCACTATTATATTATTTACATTCTTTGCATTTTACCTTGAATCCACTGTTGAAAAAAAAATTATTACAATTGTTGTCGCACTTGTTTTCGGGTTCATGCTTCAAATAATGCTTTTTATCTTTCTTCGAAGACAGGGCAAGATAAAAGATATCGACGCTTCGGTTAAAGAAGAAAGAGCAATGCCTTTTTTAATTTCCACCGGCTTTTATTTGGCGGGGTTGTTAGTTCTAATTTATGCTGGAATAAACCTTGTTTCAATCGGTTTTTGGTTTTGTTATATTTCAAACACGCTTATAGTTGTATTTATAAATAAATCATGGAAAATAAGTGTACATGCTGCAGGGGCTGCGGGGCCGGTAGCAATTCTTGCTTTTATTTTCGGGGCGACCGGTTTGTGGTCTTTGATTATTTTAATCATAGTAGGATGGTCTAGAGTAAAACTTAAATGTCATAACCTTGCACAAGTTACTGCGGGTGTGTTGTTGGGG
>DAIERC010000093.1 GCA_027347125.1 Ignavibacteriales bacterium | reverse complement strand
AACTGATAAAATCGAAGTTACAAGAATTGAGAAGCAAAATTCATCCGCAGTTTTTATTTAATACATTACATACAATTTCAGGTATGGTTCATAAAGGTCGCAATAAAGACGCTAACCAGGTACTTGAATTGCTTAGCAACTTTTTAAGAACAACAGTGTACGATAACGAAAGGGAAGTGATAACGCTCGAAGAGGAACTGAAATTTCTACACCAGTATCTCAATATAGAAAAAGTGCGGTTAAAAAATAAACTAAGTGTGCGTGAGGAAATTGAATTACCGGTGCTAAACGCACTTGTGCCTAATTTTATTCTTCAACCTATTGTTGAAGAATTTGTTTACCCGGTAATGGAAAAAAATAATTACACTTATGAAATAGCAATTTCCGCAAAAAGTAAAGACAACATGCTGGAAATTAATATTGCCGATAATTTATCCGGTTTGATAGACTATTCCTCCGGGGTAAAAATAGATCTTATGATTTTTAATATTACCAAAGAAAGATTGAACCAATTATACGGAGTTAACCAATCGCTTGAATCAAAGCACAACACTGATGGCGGAGGAATTTCTGTAAGCCTAAAAATTCCTTTTACTAAAAAAAACGATATGCCCGAGCCGGCATTTGAAATGGAGAATATTTTTTGAATTTAAAAGCATTAATCATAGATGATGAACCGCATGCCAGGGAAGGAATAAAAATTCGCCTGCAAGAATTTCCGGAAATACAGGTGCTCGGTGAATGCTCTTCCGGCCTTGAAGCGGTTGAATCGATAAATAAATTAAAGCCCGATTTGTTGTTCCTCGATATTCAAATGCCTGAAATAAATGGCTTTGAAGTATTGAAAAGAATATCAGTGGAAAAAATTCCGATAGTTATTTTTGTTACGGCATACGATAAATATGCCGTAAAGGCTTTTGAATACCATGCGCTTGATTATTTGCTTAAACCAATAAGTGAAAATCGTTTTAAAGAAGCCCTTAAGAATGCCATAACCGAAGCCGGTCATAGAAATATTGATAACTACGCCGGTAAGTTAAAAGCAATGATGACAGATTATCTTAACGTTATTCAAGACGACGGCTCCGAACAAAATTCCGAACTGAAAAGTTATCCAAAAGATTATTTGAACAAGCTGGCGATAAAAGCAAAGAATAATATCTCAATAATATCGACGAATGAAATCGAGTGGATAGAATCCGCCGGCGATTACGTGTATGTTCATTCAAATTCTAAAAAGCACATTGTACGCGAAACATTAATTTCGCTCGAACAAAAAATGGATCCGAGAAAATTTGTAAGAATTCATCGATCGGTTATAGTTAACATTGAAAAAATAAAAAGCTTGAATTCAAATGACCACGGCGACTACGACGTTTACCTCAATAACGGTGAAAAGCTAAAATTAAGTAGAACCTACAAATCCAATTTTCAGGACGTAATTGGTAATGCGTTGTAAAGGTTCCCGCTTTAACATTATATATCTCCAGTCTACCGCAATATTTTGCGACTAATCTATTTTAGGTTTATTAAATAGAAAAAAACACGGAACTTTAATTTCGTAAGTCTTAAAATAAAATCATTTCTAAGTTAAGTTATGAAAATAAAGATACCTTCAATTTTGATCTTTATCTCGGCATCGATATTTTTTTCCTCATTTACTAAAACGATAACTGTATCGGATAAACAAGACAATTATACAAAACACAAATATGATATTGTGGTAGCGCAAGACGGAAGTGGAAATTACAAAACCGTACAAGCAGCTTTTAACGCAATTCCGGATAACCATCCGAAACGTTTTACAATCCTGATAAAAAAAGGAATTTATTTCGAAAAAATTACTCTTCCAAAAGGCAAAGATAATGTTGCCGTTATAGGCGAAGACAGAAATGGTACAATTCTTACATATAATGACTACAGCAAAAAAGTTATTAACGGGGATACGCTTGGTACGCCTACATGCCAGAGCGTTGCAATAAATGCAAATAATGTTTACATGGAAAATCTAACTTTTCGCAATACAACGGGGATTATCGGCTGGCAGTCGCAAGCAGTTGCGATGCGCGTATCGGGCGACAAAGTAATTTTTAATAAATGTAATTTCCTTGGGTTTCAGGATACTTACTACACTATTGGCAAAGGGCGCATTTATCATAAGGATTGTTATATCGAAGGAACTACGGATTTTATTTTCGGCAAGTCCGTTGCCGTGTTCGATAGCTGCACAATTTTAATTAAGAAAAATTCTCACGTAACCGCGTCAAATTCCGAAAAGGAATTTAAGTTCGGATATGTTTTTAGAAACTGCACAGTGAATACCGCCGATACGGTTGATTATGCTTCTTTAGGAAGACCATACGGGCCATATTCAAAAGTAGTTTATATTCATTGTTACGAGGGAAAAGGAATTAGGCCGGAAGGGTGGTCTGTTTGGAATTCTAATAGAAATCATTTAACCGCATATTATGCCGAATACGATTGCTTCGGACCTGGATATAAACCCAAAGAGCGTATTTCATGGTCACATCAACTTACAGACGATGAAGCAAAAAAATATACGCTTGAAAACATATTTGCCGCAGGCACTGGGTATCCAGCTTATAAAGACAATTGGATTCCTAAAATTATACGGTAAGGGAATTTTATTTAATAAATTGCTAAAAACGAACTCATAGCTAGATGATCACAATATAATTCACCAAACATCATTGGAGGTAGTGATGAAAAAACTTATTACAGCTCTATTTTCAGTTCTGATCGGTTTTGCATTTACAACCGCTTCGTTTGCCCAGCCTGCAACGGCAACATGGCCTTTGGCAACGGACGGCAGCGTTCAAAATTCCGGGCAAATTGTCGGAACAGCTCAATACATTACTAATAATTTGGTATATGGCAGTTATGCAGCTCCCGGCTCTAACTTTTATACTCAAAGAATTAAAATGAATGCCTGGCCTAAAAACCAGCTTACACAACTCGATAGCGTTTACATTCAATTTCAAGCCACTTCTCAAACAACTTACAACATGAGGATCGATTCCGTTGTATGTAACATTGGGGCGGTTAGTACTCAAGATATGATGGCGAATCTTTATTATTCAACCGATTCAACCTTTGCTACAAAAACTCAGGTAAGTTATACTACTTCGGTTGCTGCGCGCGTTGGAAAGCCAGCCGGCGTTTTCTTAAACAGCAGTAAACTTGATACTGTAAGTTTTGCGCCTAATATTACAATTAACGAAGGACAAAATTTCTATTTCAGATTATATCCCTGGGTAGATAGCTCAAGCTCGGTAAGTGGTAAATATATTGCGCTACGAAACGTTGTAATTTATGCAACCGCTCTCCCTA
>DAIERC010000088.1 GCA_027347125.1 Ignavibacteriales bacterium | reverse complement strand
TTAATAGTTGAGCAGTTCGAAGCAAACCCGTTCCTGGAAAGTTTTTATTCAGATAGAAAAAGATACGCGTTCCAGACGCAGATGTTCTTCTTGATTAATCGTTATAAACAGCAGGAAGCGCTTAACCAGGAAAATCTTTTTACGGAATATATAGTGAGCGATTATGTGTTTGAAAAAGATAGAATTTTTGATTACTTAAATTTAAGCGGCGAAGAGCTGAAACTTTACGAAAGTATTTTCCCGCTGCTTGAAAGAAGTTTAAGAAAACCCGACCTGGTTGTTTATTTACAGTCTAGCATTGACAGGCTGATGTTTAATATAAAGAAAAGAAGTCGAAGAATAGAGCGAAATCTTACTAGAGGTTATATAGAGGAATTAAGCGACGCGTACAATCATTTCTTTTTTAGATATTCAAGTACGCCGCTGCTTATTGTTAACTCAACCGAGATTGATTTTGTAAATAGTGAAGATGACTTTGACGAATTATTTAAACAAATTTTCAGGGAAGACAGAGGTGTTATTGAATATTTTAAACCCGAATCGCGAAGGATTGAATGAGTATGTTTAGATTGATTTTGATGTTTGTGCTGTTTTATTTTTTATTTAAAGTAGTTAAAATGTTTGTGCGTTTTTTTATACCAGAAGCTAAAAAACCTTCTAACTTTAACAGCAGCCCTGCGGGCGAATCCAAGTATAAAGATGTGGAAGAAGTTGAGTTCAAAGAAATTAAAGAAGATACACAAAACCAAAAGGATGAATCAAATTCCTGATGTCCCAGAGAAAAATATTTGACGATTTGGTATACGGGGTTTTTAGGAAGTTGTTTTCGGTTAAAGAAAACAACAGCAGGGAACTTGAGAAACCTGAAAAAATAATTGTTATAAGGCAGCACAATCAACTGGGAGATTTGCTTGCCGGCATTTCCGTTCTTCGGGCACTTAAAGAAACTTATCCCAATTGCCATATAACGCTTGTTGCAAGCCCTTCAAATTACCCCGGAGTAATTAAAAATAAATTTATCGACAGGCTTTTTATTTTCGATAAGAAACAATTAATCAAACCGGAATACTTTAACAGTTTTGTTAAACTCTTCAAAGAAGAATATGACCTTGCCGTAGTGCCGGTAACCGTTTCGATTTCATTTACAAGTAATTTGCTGGCAAGGTTTGCAAACGCGAAAGTAAGAATAGGCCCGGCCGGTCTGGACGGTAAACCGAATAAAAGCATGTTCCTGTTTGATCGGAGAGTTGCCGTTGATTGGCGCAAACATCCCGACTCGAATGTTGCCGAAAGGATTCTTGATATTGTTCGTCCTTTCGGTATAAACACTTCAAACTATAGTTCTGAAATAACTTTTGATGAAGAGGATTTAACAGAAGCAGAAAGTTTTATAAATGAAATAAAACATGGCGGGAATATATTATTAATCGGTTTACATGTTGGCGCCGGTAAAATTCCGAACAGATGGTCGTTAAAAAAATATATTGAACTTATGGAAAAATTAAGTGCCGAATACCCGGTGGTATTTTATTTAACGGGAAGCAGCGCCGATAACGACGAAATAGAATTTATACGTAAGAATATCACTTTTAAAGTCGGACTTTTTATAGATAAAAAAATTCCTGAAGTGGCCGCGCTTATTTCCAGATCGGATTTATTTATTTCCAACGATACCGGTATTATGCATGTTGCCGGAACAACCGGCGTACCGCAAATTTCCATATTCGGCCCTACAAATCCTTTTAACTGGGCGCCTATTGGTCATAATAAATTTTTCCTGCGAAAGTCTGAGTTAATTGATGAGATAACAGTTGATGATGTTTTTTCCCTATGCAAGAATATTCTATCCGTAAAGAAGGAGGAACATCTTGTCTAGCCCGTTTCTTGCCTCTATTGATATGGGGACAAATTCATTTCATCTAATTATCGTAAGAGTAAAAAAAGACGGTTCGTTCAAAATTGTTGACCGCGAAAGAGAAATAATCCGGTTAGGTTCGCATAAAGGTGAAGGTTTATCTTTCATTACTAAAGAAGAAACCAACGAGGCAATAAGAAGACTCTCAAGTTTTAAAGAACTTGCGGGCTTTTACAACGCCGAAATAAGGGCGGTTGCAACAAGTGCCGTTAGGGAAGCGCATAATAAAACGGAGTTTAAAAAAACAGTATACGATACTACCGGTATTACGGTAGAAGCCGTGGATGGGCGCGAAGAAGCAAAACTTATTTTTATCGGCGCTAAAAAAGCGCTGGGGCTTTTTGATAAAAAAGCGTTTTGTATGGATATTGGAGGAGGCAGCACCGAGTTTGTTCTGGGAAACAACGGTGAACCTGAATTTGCCGAAAGTGTAAAAATAGGCGCGGTTAGATTAAGCAAAATGTTCTTTCCGAATTATATTATAACCGACGAAGCCGTTAAAGCCTGCGAAGAATATGTAAGCAAAGAAATTTATGCAAATCCCAAATTAAAACTTAACGCAAAGTTTGATATTGCCGTTGGCAGCTCGGGTACAATAGAGGCAGCCGCCTCTATGATATATTACCTCCGGCACCAAAAGCCGAAAAAATCTTCCAACGGATTTACTTTTGCTTTTGATGAATTAAAAACCGTAACAGCCGGGGTGTTTAACTGTAAAACGCCGGAAGAACGGCTTGCTATTAAAGGAATGGAAGCTAAACGCGCCGACATAATTCCGGCGGGCCTTATCATCTTAAACAAAGTTTTTGAAATATTTAATCTTCAATCTATAACAATTTCGGAATATGCTTTGCGCGAAGGAATAATTTTAGAAATGATAGAACGAAAAACTTCGGCAGCAAATTAGAAAAATCTCTCGCATCTCGCTTTTCACTTCTTACGTTTAATTCCAATTACCTTTTAATATTCTCTCTTCATAGTTATATTTAGAACTCAATTTTTAGGGATTTAATGAACAACATTCGAAATTTTTGCATTATTGCACATATAGATCATGGTAAATCAACAATTGCCGATTGCCTGCTTGAGAAAACCCATACTATTACCGAGAGGGAGGCGAAGGCGCAGGTTTTAGACGATCTCGAACTTGAAAGAGAGCGGGGAATTACTATTAAATCCCACGCTATCCAGATGAAATATAAAGCTAACGATGGTATTGACTATACATTAAATTTAATTGATACTCCCGGTCATGTCGATTTTTCATACGAAGTTTCCAGATCACTGGCTGCCTGCGAAGGAGCGCTGCTGGTTGTGGATGCCGCTCAGGGAGTTGAGGCGCAAACAATAAGTAACCTTTACTTAGCTATTGATGCCGGGCTGGAGATTATTCCGGTACTTAATAAAATCGATTTGCCGAGCGCCGAAATAGATAGAGTAAAAGGACAGGTAGTCGATTTAATTGGCTGCGAAGGCGATGATATTCTTCTTGCCAGCGCCAAAGCTAAAATAGGTATAGATGAAATTCTTGAAGCTGTTGTAAAAAAAATACCGGCTCCCAAAGGCAATCCGGATGCGCCTCTTCAAGCATTAATTTTTGATTCTATTTTTGACGCTTACCGCGGCGCGATCGCTTACATAAGGGTATTTAACGGCACGCTTAAAACAAACGACAAGATAAAATATTTTGTTACGGGTAAAGAAATTGAAGCCGAAGAAATAGGTGTGCTCGGTTTAAGAAAGATTAAAACAAATGAACTCTCTGCCGGTAACGTAGGCTATCTTATTTCCGGCGTAAAGGAAGTTCACGATATAAAAGTAGGTGACACAGTTACACAGGCAAAAAACGGCGCGAATAAACCTTTGCCCGGTTATAAAGAGGTTAAACCGATGGTTTACAGCGGGCTTTATCCCACCGATGCTGATGAATTTGAAGACCTGCGAGACGCTCTTGAAAAATTCCGTTTGAATGACTCGGCGCTTATTTATCAGCCGGAAACTTCCGCCGCACTCGGATTCGGATTTAGATGTGGTTTCCTTGGGCTTCTTCATATGGAAATAGTTCAGGAAAGGCTTTTACGGGAGTATAATCAATCTATTATTACAACTCTGCCGAACGTTGAATATTATGTTTACAACAAGAAGGGTGAAAAGATAGTTGTTGATAACCCTGCAATGATGCCGCCTGTGGGAGACATTGAGCAAATCGAAGAGCCTTATGTAAAAGCGCAAATAGTTTGCCCCAGCGAGTACGTAGGCAACATTATGAAACTTGGTATGGATAAGAGAGGAACATATATAAATACAAATTATATAGACCCGACACGCGCCGATCTTCAATTTGAGTTTCCGCTTGCAGAAATAATTTTTGATTTTTATGATAAACTAAAATCTACAACTCGCGGTTACGCATCCTTTGATTATGAGTACATGGGTTATAAAGAATCGGATCTTGTTAAACTTGATATTTTGTTAAACAGCGAGCCGGTTGATGCATTGTCTATGATTGTGCACAGAAGTAAATCATACGATTGGGGAAGGAAAGTTTGTGCCAAGCTTAAAGACCTTATTCCCCGCCAGATGTTTGAGATCGATATACAGGCA
The DNA here is from genome assembly GCA_027347125.1 of Ignavibacteriales bacterium. GTDB lineage: Bacteria > Bacteroidota > Ignavibacteria > Ignavibacteriales > Ignavibacteriaceae > FEN-1297. The sequence continues at coordinate 1,128 of DAIERC010000088.1, read as the reverse complement.
GCTATAGGCACAAAGGTTATTTCGAAGTCCGTTGTAAAAGCGTTAAGAAAAAACGTGCTTGCAAAATGTTACGGCGGCGATATTACCAGGAAAAGAAAACTTCTCGAAAAGCAGAAAGAAGGCAAGAAGAGAATGAAGCAGGTTGGTAATGTTGAAATTCCGCAGGAAGCTTTTCTGGCTGTATTACAAATAGAAGACTAAAGAAAGATCTTATTTTGTCTGAAGCGGATAACATCTATAGTAATCCCGTAGTACCGGAAGAAAAAAAGCAAAACGTTGGCCAGGCAAAATTCTTAAATAAGGAATTTATAAGAGCGGTAATAATAGCGTTTATTGCCGCTCTTCTTCTAAAGATATTTTTTTTTGAGGCCGATAAAATACCGACCGCTTCAATGGAAAACACGCTTCTGGTAGGCGATGTTATAGGTGTTAATAAAGCGGCCTATTCAATCCATACTCCGCGTTACTTCCCTTTTACGTATTTTGAAATCCCTTCTGTCAGTTTAATTCCGTTTGGCAAGCCGCAGCATAACGATGTAATAGTTTTTAAATTTCCCGGCTTTGATGACCAGGTGTATCCTGATGAGGATGTTGATTATATCAAGCGTGTAATCGGATGCCCCGGCGATACAATTAAAATTGTAAACCGGGTTGTTTATATTAACGGAATTAAACAGGCTCTGCCTGCAAATGCTCTTATCTCAAAAACAGATGCAACGGGAAAAGATATCAAAGACGAAAGAATATTCCCCCCGGGGAAAAGTTGGAACGGTGATAATTACGGACCGCTGGTTGTTCCTAAAAAAGGCGAGGTAATAAATATTAATTCCAAAAATATTTTGGAGTGGGAAGCATTGATTGACAGGGAACTGAATAATAGAGCCGTTAGCGTGGAAGGATCGGTAATTACGATAAACGGCACGCCGGCCCGGAATTATACGATAACAAAAAATTATTATTTCGTTTTAGGCGACAACAGAACGAACAGCTTAGACAGTCGCTACTGGGGCTTTGTTCCCGATGATGATATTATCGGGAAGGCCGTATTAATTTATTGGTCGCAAAATCCGGATGTTGTATCGGATATTTTCCGCTCTATAAGATGGAACCGGATATTTACATTCGTTC
>DAIERC010000085.1 GCA_027347125.1 Ignavibacteriales bacterium | reverse complement strand
TGCCGGTAGTCAAAATCTTCGGCGAGGAATACATGCTTAAAGCAGAAGTTGTAGTTATGAACTCTTTAAGTGCGCACGCAGATTCTGATGGACTAACAAATTATTGCGCGCAGTTTGATAAAACCAGGATGAAAAAGATTTTTCTTGTACACGGCGACTACGACCAGCAGCAAAAGTTTGCTAGCAGGCTTAAACAAACCGGCTTTACCAAAATTACAATACCAGAACGCGGCGATGTTTTTGAAATTTAATTGCTTCATTTTATCGTTTTGTCTTTATTAGAATACTCAGATTATAAATAAGACGGAACGGCGGTATCCCGTAAGCCGTTCCGTCAAACTATAAAAATTTTCTAAAACTAAATAGAGTTTCCCGCCTTAATAAATTCATCATAAAACAGTAGATTTATTCGTGCGTGTCTTCTATTTTGTGAGTGCAAATATTTAATTTAGAAAAATTCTTTAGCGAAACATCTATTTGTAAATTAAAGGCTATACGATTGAACCGGACCAAACTAATTATAATTATTTTTTTGTTGACTGCTTCGAAAGTATTTTGCCAGTTTCAGCTTGATAGCTTGGATTACATCCAAACTTCACAGATAATGAACCTCTTGTTTACAAGATTAGATAAACAGCTAAACACTTATAACCTTAATTCAAATCTTCAGTTCAATAATCAAAACGGGAATTTTCATTACTGGCTGTCCGAGAATTATAATTCCACTTACATACGTTCTTTTGATAAAAGCAGCCGTGACGAGCATTTCTTTTCATTTTCCGGCAACTACACATTGGCGCCCGAAGTCAATATCGGGGCGGCGGTAAACAACAGCATTTTATCGGACAGCAGGAAGATCGAAATTAATCAAGCATCGGTTTCAGACGCTACTTTATACAGCCAGGTTTTCCCGGTCGAGTCTGTTACTATTGCTCCTTTTTTCGGGTACGAAAACAACCGGCAGATAGGTGAAAGCGATAACGGATATTTATACGGCGGCGAAGGAGACGTTGAGGATATCCGTATATCAAATTTTTCAGTACAATCACAATTAAAATTTAGAAACGAAGATATCTCACCGAGGAAAAACGCTTTAAGGTATATTAACCTTTTAGTAAAAAATTCAACTACAGATGAATTTACAAATCAAATTAATTACCAATATTTTTTAAACAGGAAAGATTTCTATTTTACCGCCGATTCAATTACATCAAACCAGTATAACATTATAAATAACATACAGAGCAGAATTGAAACCAATAACGTACTGCAAGACAAATTAAGCTACGCAAAATTTCTAAATGTTTTTTCCCTCGATTTAACCGGAAGATTGACCTGGCGTAGTATTGACAGAGATACAAGATACCGCCCAACAAATATTTCTACCACTTCCCTTTTTGATACGAGAATTGACGAGATGCGGCTGGAATTTGAATCGGTAACAAATTATAAATCCGATATATTCAACGGCTCTTTCCACATTACATATTCGGAAAGAGACGAGAAGCATATTGCGAAAGATTACCCCGGTTCAAACAAATATTTTTATGACGAAAGATCTCAACAGGAAAGCCAGAAAAATAATACATCCAAAAGAATCTCGGCCTCAGTTACTGGGAATTTAAATATTTCTGATTCGGATGTAATCTCGTTCAGCATGTACCAGAACAAACTGGGATATGACACTCCAAGTCCCTTGAATTATGACGATAGAGACGAGCTTCTTTCAATTGCAAGGATTCAATACGTAAAAACATTATCACCGTTCTTTAGCGCATTTGTAAATGCCGAAGGAACATTCAACCACATAGTTTATATTTATTCCGAGAAAAGTTCGAACAACAATATAAACAGGATAATAAAATTTTCTGCGGGCGGCAGTTACCAGGGCAAATATGTATCGTCGTACAACGGGTTTGATGTATCTGCCAATTATACCGTTTATGATTTTGAAGATCTGCTTCCCAATTACAGAAGCTATTCTTTCCGCCAGTTTAGTGCAAACGATTCATCGAAAATAAAATTTGATAAGAATTTTACACTGGTGCACTACGGTTATATTAGATTATCTGAACAGGGCGATTTGAGATGGGCGTCCTTCTCAACACATCCCACAAGATACCTGGCGGAAATGTTTTCGGTGCCCAAGATCGTAGCGGTTTATAATAAATTATCATTTGCGCTCGGGATAAGGTATTATTCGCTTACAACCTATAATTACGACGGCGATAAAAAAATACCTGATTCAAAATACAACAGCATCGGCCCTTTAACCGAAATTTCTCTCATCATGAAAAAGTCGTTGAGTTTAAGTATTTTAGGCTGGTACGAATTTATAACAACCGACGGTAACGTAAGCCGTCAGCAAGCCAATTTAACCATGCAGGCATCATGGAAATTTTAATGCTCATGTTCTTCAAGCGCGATTGAATATATAATATTTTTTACTATTTTGTCGATTAAAATTTTGGAAATATTTTGGCAGAAAATAATTATTACCTGGAAATTGACAGCGACCCGAATAATCTGATAACCGTAGAAGAGTTTGTTAATTATTTTGCAGTAGAATTTAACGTAAAACAGGAAAGAATTGCCGGGCTGTTAATATCGATTACAGAGGCAACCACCAATGCGATTATCCACGCCAATAAAAAAAATATTAACAAAAAGGTTACCATATCTGTAAAAAAAGAAGGCGAAAAACTTATCATCAAAATAAAAGATGAAGGAAACGGTTTCGACCCGTCAAAAGTTCCTGACCCCACAGAACCTGAAAACCTTTTAAAAGATTCCGGACGCGGAGTTTATCTTATGAAGTTTTATATGGACGATGTAAAATTCAATATTACTCCCAACGGTACCGAAACAATTTTGGTTTTAAATCTTTAATCATCAGTTATGATAAATGTCAATAAATCGATATGATTTTTGCAAATGCCAACTTACCTTTTTATTTTTATATAAATCTTATATTTGAATAACATAAAACAATAGTTAATATTGTCTTTAAGAAAACCACTTAATAGGAGTTAAATAATGGGACGAAAAAAAATTGCGCTAATTGGCGGCGGCCAGATTGGTGGCGTATTAGTACAACTGATCGCTTTACGCCAGTTGGGCGATGTGGTTCTATTTGATATAGTAGAAGATATGCCTCAAGGCAAAACGCTAGATATTGCTGAAGCCGCGAGAGTAGATGGTTTCGATGTTAGTGTAACCGGAACCAACAGCTATAAAGATATTGCCGGCGCCGATCTTGTAGTTATAACGGCAGGTTTACCACGCAAACCCGGAATGAGCAGAGACGATTTGTTAACTACTAACGCTAAAATTATGAAGAGTGTTGCTGAGGGCGTTAGAGATAACGCTCCGAATGCAATCGTAATCATAATTTCCAATCCTCTTGATGCTATGGTAACATTATTCCAAAAAGTAAGCGGGTTCCCGACAAACAGAGTTATGGGCCAAGCAGGCGTACTGGACTCTTCACGCTTTTCAACATTTATTGCCTGGGAACTAGGCGTTTCGGTAAAAGACGTGAATGCAATGGTACTTGGCGGGCATGGCGACACAATGGTGCCGCTTACAAGATATGCCAATGTTAACGGTATACCGGTTTTAGAAATGCTTGAAAGAAAATATAAGGATAAAACTAAAGCAGGCGAAGTAATGAACGCAATGGTTGAAAGAACCAAAATGGCCGGCGGCGAAGTTGTAAAACTTCTTAAAACCGGTTCGGCCTTTTATTCACCTGCTTCAAGCGCAATTGCTATGGTCGAGTCCATATTGCTGGATGAGAAAAGGCTTTTGCCAACTTGCGCGCTTTTAAAAGGTGAATTCGGTGTTAACGGATATTACGTCGGCGTTCCCGCAGTACTTGGTTCCAATGGAGTTGAAAGAGTTGTAGAGCTTTCACTTAACGATGAAGAACAAGCGGCATTAGACAACTCAGTTAACGCAGTTAAAAAATTAGTTGAAGATATGGATAGACTGGGATTTTAATCCCTTTCTCTACGGGTAATAAAAAACCCTCCTAAGTGGAGGGTTTTTCTTTTTAAAAACCGGTTTTTAATTTACGCGGGAACAACATTGATATATGTTCTATCACCTTTTTTAGTCTCAAATTTTACAACGCCGTTTGCAACTGCAAAAAGAGTGTCATCTCCGCCCTTTTGAACATTCAATCCCGGATGGAACTTTGTTCCTCTTTGTCTTACCAAAATATTTCCGGATATAACTTTTTCACCGCCGAATCGTTTAACACCAAGGCGCTGCGCATTACTATCTCTTCCGTTTCGGGATGAACCTTGACCTTTTTTATGAGCCATTTTTAATTACTCCTATTTTTATCCGATCTTAGTGATTTCTATTCTTGTTAAAGCTTGCCTGTGACCATTCTTTTTTTCGTAGCTTATTATCCGCTTTTTCTTGAATACCAAAACTTTATCATCTTTAATGTGTTCGATTACCTTAGCTTTAACTTTTACGCCGTTAACAAACGGGTTTCCTACTTTTGTTCCCGATTCATCGGTAAGCAACAAAACATTTTCAAAAGTTACTGTTTTATTTGGTTCCTCGCTTAATCTCGGAACATAATATTTGGAATTTTCAGTTAC
>DAIERC010000046.1 GCA_027347125.1 Ignavibacteriales bacterium | reverse complement strand
AACGGCTATATACACTTCCTTAATTAAATACCTCAGTTGCCCGCCGAAATAATGAGTTAATAAAAAACCGTTAAAACGGTTTATAATTGCAAACGCTCAACTTGAGTAAATAACATCGCTTTTTAAGAGGGATTTAGTTTACCGGGTAAATTATTTTGGGTGCCACGGTATTCTTTAACTGACTGTTAATTACGATGTAAATGATAACTATTATGCAATATTTAACTATTTTGCACGCCGGCATTTTGATAACAGGGAATTAGCCCGGCAATTTTTCGGAAAATTAAATATTTATAAAAACAATCCGATAATAATTCTGAAATGTTAAGCTAAGATCCGTATGTCCGAGGGAAAAGACATAAAGACTTGCCGATAGCATGATAATATTTTGAATATTTTTCATTACGATTCTTATTTTAAAAAGAAAATTAATTCCGCAAAAAGATAAATACAGGTTCGGTTAAGGTTTATTTTTAATTATAAAGGGTGATAGGTAATGAAACTTGCTAAGGTTATAAAAGTAGATCAGGATAAATGCGTTAACTGCCACAGATGCATAGGTGTATGCCCGGTAAAATATTGTAACGACGGCAGCGGTGATCACGTGGTAATAAGGGAAGATCTTTGTATAGGCTGCGGCGAATGCTTAAAAGCGTGTACACACGGCGCCCGCATAATTGTGGATGATTTCGATTTATTTTTATCCGCGGTAAAAGACAGGGAAAAAATTGTAGCCATAGTTGCCCCGGCAATTGCTGCCGAATTCCCCGGCGCATACATGAATTTTAACGGCTGGCTTAAATCAATTGGCGTAAGCGCGTTATTCGATGTAAGCTTCGGCGCCGAACTAACGGTAAAAAGTTACCTTGAGCATATAAAAGAAAACAAACCCAAAGCGGTTATTGCGCAGCCCTGCCCGGCTATTGTAAGTTATATAGAAATATTTCAACCTGGATTGATCAAATACCTGGCCCCGGCAGACAGCCCGATGATGCACACTATAAAACTTATAAAAAGTTATTACCCTCAATATGCAAATCATAAAGTTTTAATCGTCTCACCGTGCATCGCCAAGAAGCGTGAGTTTGAAGAAGTGGGCGCCGGCGATTACAACGTAACAATGGTAAAGTTTAAAGAATATTTGCAGAAGGAAAAAATCGATTTAAAAAAATATCCCGAAGTGGAATTTGATAACGACCCGGCCGAAAGAGCAGTATTGTTTTCAACCCCGGGCGGATTGTTGAGAACTGCCCAGAGAGAACTTCCGGAGATTACGAAATTAGCAAGGAAGATTGAAGGGCCGCAAACTATATATCATTACCTGTCGCATCTTGAGGAAGATATAAATAACGGAACGGCGCCGCTGTTAATAGACTGCCTTAACTGCGAACAGGGCTGCAACGGGGGCACCGGAACCAGCAGGGATAAAACCCAGGATGAAGTTGAGCACGCGGTTGAACAAAGAAGTTTGGAAATGCAGAAGCTTTATAAATCCAAAAGCATTATTAAAAGTAAAAAACTCGCCGAACGAAAAATTAAAAAGACAGTAAATAAATTCTGGAAAAAAGATTTATACGGCAGAAAATATCAAGACCTGTCAAAATCCAATTTCGCAAACGTTGTAAAGATGCCCGGCAGAGCGGAGATCGATAAAATTCAAAAAGAGATGTTGAAAGAAAGCGACGCCGATAAACTTAACTGCGGCGGCTGCGGTTATAACGATTGCGAAGCTATGGCTATTGCAATTTACAACGGGCTAAATAAAAAAGAGAATTGCCATCTTTACTCCAGGAAATATTTTAATAATAGCGTTCACGAAATGCTTGGTGAGGTGGATAATTTTGCGGCGGGTGATTTAACAATTAAACTTAAATCGGATGCAAACGACGAGGTAGGACAATTTTACGCCGGCTTTAACCGCGCACTCGATTCGTTTAGGGAGCTTATAAATAACCTTATAACCCTGATAAACTCAACGGTAAGCGCCAGTGTGCAAATTTCTTCCAGCACCGAGGAGATGGCCGTAGGCATTCAGAAGCAGAGTAAACAAACAACCGATATTGCTACCGCCGTAGAAGAGATGACAAAAACTATTCTTGATACAACCAAGAATTCGGCATCAACCGCCGACACGGCAAAGAGCGCGGTTGAAATTGCTAAGGAAGGCGGCGTTGTAATAAATCAAACAATCGAAGGAATGAACCGTATTGCCGAAGTAGTAAAAAAAGCCGCGGAAACTGTTCAAACACTCGGCAAGAGCAGCAGCGAAATAGGTGAGATAATCCAGGTGATTGATGATATTTCCGATCAGACAAATCTTCTTGCGCTAAACGCGGCAATAGAAGCGGCGCGGGCGGGCGAGCAAGGAAGAGGGTTTGCGGTTGTTGCCGATGAAGTGCGTAAGCTTGCGGAAAGAACCACGAAAGCAACAAAAGAAATCGCTTCAATGATCAAACAAATTCAGGAAGACACGGAAGAAGCAATTAACTCAATGCAATCGGGAACCGAAGAAGTGGTAAAAGGAAAAGAATACGCCGATAAAGCAGGCGAATCGCTGCGCCAAATTATTCTCGGTTCGGAAAGCGTTGTTGATATGTCTACACAGGTAGCCACGGCAAGCGAGGAACAATCGGCCATTGCCGAAGAGGTTTCGCAAAACATTGACTCGATAAACAGCTTCAGCCAGAGCAGCGCAGCCGGCATACAGCAAATAGCCAAAGCTTCGGAAGACCTGAACAAGCTTACTGTAAACTTGCAAAATATTATATCCAAATTTCAAATAGACGATGATGCCGTAAACAGCGTTGACGAAAATATTATCCGTTCTAAAAACAATGATAAATTTAACGGCAACGGTAAAGATTTAATAACCTATTAACCTATATTACCAATATCCTTCAAGGTCGCTGTTTTAGATATTGAAGGATACTATAGCTGAGCGATATTGAAGTTTTTTTTCGCCATACAGGCGTACAGCACCGGCAACCTTCAATGTTTAATAAAGCTTGCGTAAAATGAATTGTAAATTCATTATAAACCGAAGCGGCTCTTTGGAACAACCGGAAAACCATGTCAATTCCTTTACTTGATTAT
>DAIERC010000039.1 GCA_027347125.1 Ignavibacteriales bacterium | reverse complement strand
CTGGAGCGAAAATGATGTCTTCTTCCTTTCAAACCTGGATATGAAAATAAATTTAGCCAATAACCTTGATGATACTTCGTTTGCGAATATTTATTCCAACTTGCATGTTACTACCGACCGGGTATTTGCCGGTAACGATTTAAAAAATATTTTGCTCGATCTTAATCTTGATAAGAGCATGGCAAAAATAAATATTTCCGCGCAGCTTGAGGATTATTTAAAAGCTCAAATTAAAGGTGGTATCGATTTTTCTTCAAATATTATTAAAGCCGATTTTAATAAACTAGATTTTTCATATAACAATTTCAAACTAACTAATAATGGAAATGTTAACATAGATTACTCGCCTGATAACATAGTTGTTAACCATTTCGAATTACTTCATAACGGCGGCAAGATTAATATAAACGGATCGTTAAAAAAAACGGGTGAGCAGGATTTAAAATTATTTGTGAAAGGAATACAGGGAAAAGACCTTTCAGAGAATTTGTTTAATACTACCGCCGATAACAGCCTGGGAGCGAATTTAAATATCAGCGGCGAAGTTAAAGGAAATTTTGAATCACCGGTTATTAACTTGATGTTTAATGCCGACAGCATTTCTTTTAGAAACACATACTTTGGTTTCTTAAAAAGCAATTTTAATTACAGTAACCAAAATATAAATGTGGATCTGAAATTTTTAGATACAACTTTATACAAGAACGAACCACCGCTGGTATTGTACGGTAATGTGCCAATTAACTTATCTTTTATTCCAACAGGCAAAAGATTTCCCGAATCAAAGCAGATCGATCTAACATTGTCCGCGTCTAATTTTAATTTGGGAGCTTTGGGCAATTTGGTCCCGATGATAGATAAATTAAAAGGTAACTTAAATGCCTCGATAAAAGTAAACGGCACATTGCAAAATATAGAACCGAGTGGCAATGTGACAATTACTAACGCTGATTTTGTATCGGAGTCTAATAACTTAGAATATACGGCGGGATTGAAGTTAAATATTAAAAACCAAAAACTTTTTCTTGACAGCCTTTTAATTGCAAATGCGCCTGGAACAAAAGGCGGCGGAACTATAACAGGCGGCGGTGAAGCCGACCTTAACAACTTTGAATTAGCTTCTGCACGTGTTGCAATAAACGGCAGCCTGAAAGTTTTAAGCGAAGCTTCGAAATCAGTTAGCCCCGCGGTGTACGGCGATTTAATTATCGAAACTAACGGCGATATAGTATTTACCTCTAACGGCAAAAGATCTTTTGTAAATGCGCCCATCATTGTTAAGGAAGCAAGACTAACATTTCCTCCATCTCAATCGGCATATCAAAACTCGGCCGAAAATTTTATTTACCGCTATCTTTCGGATACCGTAAAAGTTGATACTAGCGAATTGGATTTTGAAAACCTGGTAAAATTAGCGCATGATAGAAATTCTCAAAAATCCGAAGAGGCAAATGAGAAACCGCTTTTGTTTGATTATGTTTTGAATGTAAAAGTGCAGAACGAAGCCATTCTAAAATTTATATTGGCAAAGGAATTAAATCAAAACCTTACGGCAATATTAAAAGGAGATTTTCAATATCAAAACATTGGCGGCAAACCAAATGCGCAAGGCGAGCTAACATTACTGGAAGGCTCTACATTGGAGTTCTTAAAAACGTTTGAAGCTGCCGGTACAATAAGATTTGAAAGCGAGTTAAGTAATCCTTATCTAAATATTATTGCAACTTACAAAAATTATTACACGCCTCCCGATGCCGAGGGAAAAGAAGAGCAGGTTGCGGTTAAAGTAAAACTAAACGGGCCTCTAAAAGATTTATCTAAGAATTTCATCCAGGAAAAAAATAATATTGCGGTGTATGTTGGTTCCGATGATATTACAAATGACAAACCGGATCCTACCAAAGATATTTCCGACGCTGTAATGTTTATTCTAACCGGTAAGTTCGCGTCTGATCTTACTCAACAACAACAATCTCAGGCCGTAGCACAATCAGGTGCAATAAAAACTACTGGTGCTTTTACCAGTACCGCAACATCTCTGGCGGGCTCGTTGCTTGGAGGATTTTTAAATCATTATCTAGGCGATTATGTAAGAGGAGTTGAGCTTAAAAACGTCGGTTCAACAACCAAGTTCAACCTTGTAGGAAAAGTAAAAGAATTCAGGTATACAATCGGCGGATCGACCGATGTATTTCAGGATCTTAACCAGGCTAACGTTAAAATAGAATATCCAATTTTTAACAACTTCTTACTTAGGCTTGAACGTAAAGAAGCCATAACGCAAACAACAACATCAAATGAAATGATTAATGAACTTGGATTAAAATATAGGTTTGAGTTTTAATGAAGAAAAAAATAATAGCATTCTTTAAAAATAATTCCGGCAGGCAATTTAAAAGCAAAGATATTGCACAGCGTCTAAACATAGAAACGGAACACGAATATAACGCGCTAAAAGCAGTATTGCACAAATTGGTAGAAGAGCAGTTTATAGTTAAAGCCGGCAAAAGATACAGGCTTAGTAGGCCGCATTCATCAAATGTACTTACGGGCGTACTGCAAATTGTTAACGGCGGTTACGGTTTTGTTGTGCTTAATAATTCCGAAATTAAGGATGTGTTTATCGCTTCAAGAAATATCGGAGTTGCCTTTAACGGCGATACGGTAGAAGTAGCGTTGTTTGCCAAACAAAAGGGCAAAAATATTGAGGGGCAAATCGTAAAAGTTCTGAAAAGGAAACGGGACGAATATGTTGGAACTTTGAGAAAATCAAAATCGTTTTATTATATAGAACCGGATGATCGCGGTATTCATAGAGATATTTACATTGACAAAGAAGATTTGAATAACGCAACCGAAGGCGATAAAATAATTGTCGGGCATCTCTTCTGGGAAAATCCTATGCGTAACCCGGAAGCGAAAGTGATTGAAGTTTTGGGCAAAGCAGGTTCACAAGACGCCGAAATTGTTTCCATTGCCAGAGAGTTTAATTTGAATTATAAATTCTCGCCCAAAGTTTTGGAAGAGGCGGAGGCAATAGAATTAAATATTGCCCCGGCTGAAGTTAAAAAGAGAAAAGATTTTAGAAAAAAAATTGTGTTTACAATCGACCCTGAAGATGCAAAAGATTTTGACGATGCGCTTTCAATTGAAGAAATGGAGAACGGAAATTATTCGGTGGGCGTGCACATTGCCGATGTAGGTTATTATGTAAAATCCGGTTCGCAAATAGATAAGCAAGCCGCCAAACGCGGTAACAGCGTTTATTTGGTTGGCAAGGTTATACCTATGTTGCCCGAGAAATTATCAAACAATATTTGCTCGCTGGTGCCGGGAGAAGACAGGATGACTTATTCTGTTCTAATAGAACTTACCAAGAGAGGGAAGCAGGTAGGTTATCAAATTGTAAAAACCATTATCAACAGCAAACGAAGATTTACCTATGATGAAGTTCAGAAAATTATTGATGAAGGCGAGGGCGATTATTCCGTAGAAGTATTGCAGCTAAATAAACTGGCGGAAACACTCAGGAAAAAAAGAATCAGGGAAGGCAGTATAGAATTTTCAACGGCGGAAGTTAAGTTTGAACTTGATGAAAACGGAAAGCCAGTAAGGGTTTTTAAAAAAGAAATTAAACAAAGCAACATGCTTGTTGAAGAATTTATGCTAATGGCAAATAAAATAACCGCCAAACACATAGGTGCTCCTGCAAGCGGGCCTGTAAAGCCTTTTATTTACAGGGTGCATGATTTGCCGGATAACGAGAAGATCAATGAGTTTGCAAAATTCGTTAAATCACTCGGTTACTCTTTCGATCCGAACACAGGTTCAAAATACAATCAGTTTCAAACTTTAATGACAAGCGTAAAAGGTACCGAAGAGGAATCGTTAATTAATGAACTAGCAATTCGTTCGATGGCAAAGGCTATATATTCAATCAACAATATAGGCCACTACGGATTGGGTTTTAAATATTACACTCACTTTACCTCACCAATAAGAAGATATTCCGATTTGCTGGTTCACAGGCTGCTTCATAAATATATCGATTCGGTCAACACCTCCAACTATTCCCTGGATGAATTAGATACAATTAGCGATCACATTTCCGATTGTGAACGCAATGCGGTTGAGGCCGAAAGGCTTTCTGTTAAATTAAAACAGATTGAATATCTTCAGTATCATGTCGGCGAAGAATTTCCGGCAATAATTTCCGGTCTGACGCATTTCGGTATCTTTGTTAAAATTACGGATATACTGGCCGAAGGGCTGATTAGGTTACGTGATTTAGAGGGGGATTTTTACGTTTATGATGAAAAAAAATATGCTTTAATTGGCAAAAGAACAAAAAAACAATTTCGGTTAGGTGATCATGTCGATGTTAAATTGATTCGCGCAGATTTGGAAAAGTCGGAATTAGACTTTATTATAATCGAATAAATTTTGGCTTCTTATGAAAAAGATTTTACTATTGCTTTTATTTTTCAGTATATCGCAAATAAATATTTTTGCCCAATTCGGTCAAAATAAAGTGCAATATAAAAACTTTACATGGTATTATGTTCAAACAGATCATTTCGATATTTATTTTTCATCAAAAGGAACAAAGCTTGCGGAGTTTACTGCCAAGGCCGCCGAGGATGCGTTAAAATCGATCGAAAAAAGTTTTAATTACCGAATAAACAATCGCATCACCATAATCATATATAATTCTACAAACGACTTTCAGGAAACCAACGTTACGGATCAATATTTAAGCGAAGGTATTGAAGGATTTACTGAAATATTTAAGAACAGGGTTGTTGTTCAATTTATGGGATCGTATCCGGAATTCAAACACTTAATACATCATGAGCTTACACACGCAGTAATGAACGATTATTTTTATGGAGGTTCGTTACAGAATATTATAACAAACAACATCTCTTTAAATCTGCCGCAGTGGTTTAATGAAGGAATGGCGGAGTACCAGGCTTTGAATTGGGATATAAATACCGATATGTTTATCCGTGATGCTATCATAAACGAGTATCTTCCGGACATTCAACTTTTAAGCGGCTATCTTGCGTACCGGGGCGGCGAATCGGTTTTCCATTACATTGATGAAAAATATGGAAAAGAAAAGATAGGCGAACTGATGAATAAGATTAGAAGTACCGGCAGTCTTGAAGCCGGGTTAAAAGCTTCAATCGGTATTTCGCTAAAAGAATTAAATGAAAGATGGAAGAAACATTTAAAACAAATTTACTGGCCGGATATTTCTTTACGAAAAGATCCCGATGAGTTTGCTAAAAAATTAACCGACCCAGAAGAAGGTGGAGGCTTTTACAACACAAGCCCGGCGCTGTCACCGCAGGGCGATAAGATTGCGTTTATTTCAAATCGTAATTATTATTTCGATGTTTTTATTATGAGCGCAATTGACGGAAAAATTATTAAACGTCTTGTAAAAGGAAACCGTTCTGCGGATTTTGAACAGTTAAATGTTGTAACGCCGGGATTAAGCTGGTCACCTGATGGTATGAGGATAGCGCTCTCCGCCAAAAGCGAAGGGGACGATATTATTTATATTATTAACGTTAACTCAGAAGATAAAGAAACACTGCCGATTCATCTTGACGGAATTAAAAGTTTGGCATGGTCGCCCGACGGCAATTATCTTGCGTTTATCGGGCACACCGCGGCGCAATCAGACTTGTACTTATATAATTTTAAGGCAAGGATATTAACCAATCTTACTAATGATATTTTCACGGATAATGATCCTTCCTGGTCGATTGACAGCAAGCAGATTTTTTTCTCTTCGGATAGGGACAACTATCTGGCGGCCTCCGCCGTGCCGGATACTTTTAGCGTTTATAATTATAACCACAAGCATACCGATATCTATGCGATTAACATTGACGCTAAAAAAATTGAAAGGATAACCAATATTCCAGGTAGTGATCAGGTTTCACCCGTTGCTGGGCCAGATGATAAAAATATTTTATTCATTTCTGACATGAACGGCATCAACAATATTTATAAAAAAGAAATTGTTCCCGGAAAAAATGATATCGATAAAAATGTTGTCGATCTTCCATTTTCTCCGATTACAAATTCACTAAACGGGCTGTATCAGCTATCTACATCTAAAGACGGCAAAAAATTAGTCTTCTCTACGTTATATAAAGGTTCATACAATCTTTATTTAATGAGTAATCCTTTTGAGGTAAAGCTTGATACCAACAAACTTATTCCTACTATTTTTGTTTCGAGCCTCGAGAAGAAGGAAACCATGCTTAACGAGGTCTCTTCGAATATAATCAGCCAGGTAGATTCCGCCCAGGTAATTATTAAGGATAGCACTTCGGAAGAAAATGAAAAAGCTGCAAATGTGTACGGAGATTCCATCAAGATAGATTTTAATAATTATGTCTTCGGTAGTGCCTCCGATAGCCTGAGAGCGAACACAATTGATACAACAAACAATTATAAATTTAAACT
>DAIERC010000028.1 GCA_027347125.1 Ignavibacteriales bacterium | reverse complement strand
AATAGATAACCTGGGCAAAATAGATTTACCTGAAAATGCCGTATACGGCATTCACACGCTGCGCGCACTTGATAATTTTCCAATTACAAACGAACGGATAAACCTATATTTGATTAAAGCTTTCTTGATGGTAAAGAAAGCCGCCGCCGAAACCAATCATAAGCTCGGGTTATTGCCGGTTGATAAATTTAATCCCATTAGTCAGGCAATCGATTCGCTTCTTGACGAAACTGAAAAGGCTAGTAATAAAGAGTTGTTCTCTATTTTTGATAAAATAATTGTTGATCCTTACCAGGGCGGCGCGGGTACTTCGTTAAACATGAATATTAATGAAGTAATTGCAAATACGGCTCTTGGTATTATGGGGAAGCCTTACGGTAGCTATGATGTTATTCACCCGATAGATGATGTTAACATGTCGCAGTCAACCAACGATACATATCCCACTGCGTTGAAAGTGGCTTCTATTTATTTGATAAGAGAGTTAGCCGAAGCTTTTTCCATCTTGCAAAAATATTTGCAGGAAAAAGAGAATGAGTTTAGCGGTGTAATAAAATTGGGAAGAACTCAGCTTCAGGACGCAGTGGCAATTACTTTGGGGCAGGAATTCGGCGCATACGCTCAGGCAATTGCAAGGGATCGGTGGCGCCTATATAACGGCGAAGAACGCTTAAGGTCTGTTAATCTTGGCGGAACCGCTGTGGGTAATTTTGTGGCGGCTAATCGTGAATATGTACTTTCGGTAAATAACGAACTGAAAAAAATAACCGCTCTTCCGATAGCAAAAGCAGAAGACTTGATAGACGCTACCCAGAACCTTGATGTGTTTGTTGAGGTTCACGGCTTAATTAAAGCCGGCGCTTCGTCGGTGATAAAAATATGTCAGGATCTAAGACTTTTATCCAGCGGACCTCACGGTGGATTTGGCGAAATTATTCTTCCCGCGATGCAGGCAGGCTCTAGCATTATGCCCGGAAAAGTGAACCCGGTTATACTTGAAAATGCAATTCAAGTTGCGGAACTTATTAAAGGACACGACGCGGTAATTACCAACCTCGTTTGCGCCGGCAATTTGGAACTGAATGCGTTTGTTCCGTTGATTGCGCATTTGTTTCTAAAGTCGGTGGAGATGCTGCGGGATTCTGTTCAGAACCTGGCTTTAAAATGTATTAAGGGAATTGAAGCCAACGTTGAACGCTGCCGGCAAAATCTCCTTAGCTCAACAGCGGTAGCGGCGTCGCTTATAAATATTTTCGGGTATGATAGAATAGCCAAGATTGTTAAAGAGTCGGAAGAAAAAGGAATTACATTTATCGAATTATTAAAGCAGAAAAAAATATTATCCGAGAAGGAACTAATCGGTTTAATGTCTAGGGAAATGGGGGTTAAAAATGAACAGCGTACCTAAATCAGAAAGAAAACATATTGTATTTATCGGCAAAAGAAACGTGGGCAAATCAACCCTGGTTAATGCATTTATCGGGCAGGACCTTTGCATTGTAAGTGACGTTGCCGGTACTACAACAGATCCTGTAAAAAAATCGATGGAACTGCTTCCTTATGGCCCGATAGTGTTAGTTGATACCGCGGGAATTGATGATGTTGGCGAGCTTGGTAAAAAGAGAATTAATAAAACTATTAAAGCGATAACTACCGCCGATTTTGCAATTGTCGTGTTAGATGCGCGCGAGAGGCTTTCGCCGGAAGAATTTGAACTGTTCAAGTACCTTCAAAAAATTTCCATACCATATATTATAGCGGTTAATAAAATTGAGTACGGCGTAAACCCGCTTCTTCTTTCCGAAATAAAATGGCTCGACGCTATTCATTTCGAAATTTCATGCGCTGAAAATGTTGGCATTGATGTTCTTAAAACAAAAGTAATACGCGCCCTCCCGGGTGACAGTGCGCCGCCGTTAATCGGCGACCTGGTTAGCCAGGGGGATGTTGTGGTTCTTGTTGTACCCATAGATTTGGGCGCGCCCAAAGGAAGATTAATTTTACCGCAGGTTCAAACTATTAGAGAATCACTCGACGAAGATACAATAGTTGTAGTAGCTAAAGACAAGGAATTAAGATCGGTACTTTATGCGCTGAAGAATCCGCCCGACTTAGTTGTTACAGACAGTCAGGCCGTAATGCGCGTTGCCGCAGATGTACCGGAGTCTGTAAAACTTACCACTTTTTCAATCTTAATGGCACGGCATAAAGGCGATCTTCCGACTTTTGTAAGAGGGTTAAAAGCAGTTGATGCGCTGCAAGACGGCGATAATGTTTTAATTGCCGAAGCATGTTCGCATCATGCTCAGCAAGATGACATAGGAAGAGTTAAAATACCGAGATGGCTTAGGCTTCATACAAAAAAAGATATTAATTTCGATATTAATAGCGGTGGAGATTTTCCTGAAGATCTATCCAAGTATAAATTAATAATACACTGCGGCGGCTGCATGCTTACACGTCAAAGTATGCAGGCAAGAATTAAGCAGGCTACATTAATGGAAATACCAATCGTAAATTACGGCGTACTAATCTCTCATATGCATGGCGCAATACCACGCGCTTTAGAACCATTTGATGAGGTCAACAATTTGTGGAAAAGGGATTAATGATGTTGTAAAAACGCAACATCATTTCCCATATCTAAGATTAGCTTCATATAAAATTTATTTTCTTTACAAAAATCAACGATAAATTGCCAAATACCAATTTTTCCGCTTCGCCAAGCAAGTTTCTTTTTTGACAAGATTTTTTTCCAAAAGTAGGAAAATAAAACTTCCTTTCTATTACTTCTCAAAAAATTCTTTACTAAAACAGTTATAAAGACAATTATTTATGGCATTCAATATGAACGTGATATTGCGAACAAATTGAGGAAACAATGCATTCGCATATTTTTGAAAATTATGAAGCTAAAGATAAAAGCTGTTTAATTCCTTTACTACAGGATGTTCAATGTATCTATGGTTATTTACCTGAAGCAGCCTTACAAGAAGTTGCAGATTATGTCGGTTTGCCTTTAAGCCGTGTTTACGGTGTAGCTACCTTCTATAACCAGTTTAGATTAACACCGCTCGGTGAAAATATAATAAAAGTATGCCGCGGAACAGCCTGTCATGTAAAGAGCTCCGCCAATATCCTTTTTGCAGTAGAAACTGCATTAAACATAAAAGCAGGACAAACTACCAGAGATAAAAAATTTACTCTTGAAGTAGTTAATTGTATAGGGGCCTGCAGTATTGCCCCGGTAATAACGGTTAACGATGAATACTACGGACGGATTACAGTTAAAGATGTTCCTAACATTATTAAAAAATATGTAAAAGCATCCAAACAGAAAGAAGCAGACGCGCAAGCGGAGGTGAGTATTGCATGAATACCTTTATAGAAAAATGCTGCGATGAGTGCTGGCATAGTCCCGAAAATCCATGCGATCTTTTTGTAAGATGCTGTACCGAAGGCCCGCTTTGCCATCATGATAAAAGCTGTGTTGATAAAATTAATTTATTAAACAAACAGTTAAAATACGAAGAGCATGACGTGCCGGTTATTTTTATTGGTATGGGAACATGCGGACTTGCTTCCGGCGCCCTAAAAGTTGAAGACGCAATTAAAGCCGAACTAGCCAAACAAAATATAAAAGCCCACATCGAAGCTACCGGTTGTATAGGGTATTGTGCCAGGGAAGTTATTGTTGATGTTAAACTGCCCGGTGGGGATAGAATTTCTTACTGTGAAATTACTCCTAAAATAGTTCCGAGGTTAATACAAAAAACTATTGTCGAAAAAGGAATCTTCAAGGAAAAATTATTGGGCACGCACGGCAAGGCGGGAGACGAATTACCTGCAGTAAATGATGATCCGTTCTTCAAACATCAGATGAAAATTGTGCTTGAAAACTGCGGCGTAATAAACCCAACATCAATAGATACGTACATTTCTTACAACGGATTCAAAGCCTTGGATAAAGTTTTAAGATTGATGAAACCCGCAGAAGTGGTTAAAGAAATTCTGGACAGCGGTCTTAGGGGGCGCGGCGGCGGCGGATTTCCTACCGGTAAAAAATGGGAGCTTGCTTCCAAAGAAAAGAACGATAAAAAATATTTAATCTGTAATGCCGATGAAGGCGATCCTGGTGCATTTATGGATCGGTCGGTGTTGGAAAGTGATCCTTTTAAAGTAGTTGAAGGTATGCTTATCGCTGCATACGCAATAGGCGCTACAGACGGATACATTTATTGCAGAGCCGAATATCCTTTGGCCATCGAGCGCCTTGATAATACTATTCAACAATGTAAAAAGTACGGGCTGCTCGGCGAAAATATTCTTAACAGCGGTTTTACTTTTCACATCAAAATAAAAAAAGGCGCCGGCGCTTTTGTTTGCGGTGAAGAAACCGCGCTGATTGCTTCAATTGAAGGTAAGCGCGGTATGCCTAAACCCAGGCCCCCATATCCTGCCGTTGCAGGCCTGTGGGGCAAACCGACAATCATTAATAATGTTGAAACACTTGCAAACGTTTCTTCAATTATTTTAAGAGGGGCTGAAAAGTTCGCGTCTATCGGCACCGCCACAAGCAAGGGCACAAAGGTTTTTGCTTTAAGCGGCAATATAAAAAATACCGGTTTGGTAGAAGTTCCGATGGGCATAAAGCTAGAAGATGTTGTTTTCGATATTGGCGGGGGAATTCCGGATAACAAGCAATTTAAAGCTTTGCAAATCGGCGGACCTTCCGGCGGCTGTTTGCCCGATAGCGTTATGTCTACCGAAGTTGATTATGAATCGCTTAAAAAAGTCGGCGCGATGATGGGCTCCGGCGGCTTCGTTGTTATGGATGAAGATACCTGCATGGTAGATGTAGCAAAATATTTTCTTACGTTCATACAAAATGAGTCATGCGGAAAATGCGTTCCATGCCGTGAAGGCACAAAAAGAATGCTGGAAATTATCGAACGGATTCCGACCAGTTATAAAAATACAAAGCACAAAGTTGATCAGCTTCAAAGATTTAAAGGCGTTATACATCTTCAAAGATTAGCCGATGTAATCAGGGATACTTCACTTTGCGGGCTGGGGCAATCTGCGCCGAACCCCGTACTATCGGGCTTAAGATACTTTAAAGAAGAATACGAAGAACATCTTTACGAAAGGAAATGCTCGGCCGGAGTTTGCAAAGAACTTCTTACTTATACAATAGATAATGGAATTTGTACGGGCTGCGGTGTTTGCATTAAGAAATGTTCGGCCGAAGCGATAATCGGTGAGAAATCACAGGCACATTACATCATTGAAGATAAATGTATAAAGTGCGGTATGTGTGTTGAGTCGTGCCGATTTAATGCAATTGCAGTGAATTAAAACAGATTGATATTGCCGGAGAAAAAAATGGTTCAACTTACGATAAATAAAATAAAAGTAAATGCAGAAGAAGGAATGACGATACTTGATGCCGCCAAATCGGTCGGTATTCAAATTCCTACGTTATGTCATCTTAAAGATTTAACGCCTACGGGCGCTTGCAGAATATGTGTTGTTGAGGTGGAAGGGCAGAGAGGGTTAACTCCTTCATGCGCTTACCCGGTTTACGAAGGAATGGTTGTAGATACAAATTCGCCGCGTGTAAGAAAAGCCAGAAAAACCATTGTGGAGCTTCTAGTTGAAAATCATCCGCAGGATTGCCTGGTGTGCGTAAGAAACAAAAATTGTGAGCTTCAGGATTTATCTGAAAAATACAGCGTAAGAGAGCATAGGTATATCGGTGAAACCAAAAGTCACGCGATTGATGTTTCTAGCGCCTCGATGGAACGCGACCCCGCCAAGTGCATTCTTTGCGGAAGATGCGTTAGAGTTTGTCACGAAATTCAAAAAGTAGGTGCAATCGATTTTACGAAAAGAGGATTTACCAGCAACGTTACAACTCCTTACAACAAAGGATTAAGCATAAGCGATTGCATCCTTTGCGGGCAGTGTATTCTTGTTTGTCCTACTGCCGCTCTAAGAGAAAAAAGTTCCCTGAAAGAAGTAACAAACGCATTAAACGATAAAAATAAATTTACGGTTGTTCAAATTGCGCCTGCAATTAGAGCAACTTTAGGTGAAGAATTTAATATGCCGCTTGGTTCTGATGTAACCGGCCAGCTTGTTACGGCGCTTCGCCGCCTCGGATTTAAAAAAGTGTTCGATACAAATTTCGGAGCGGATTTAACAATTATAGAAGAGGCCACCGAATTAATAAATAGAATTAAGAACGGTGAAAAGCTGCCGATGTTTACAAGCTGCTGCCCCGGCTGGATAAAATATGTAGAGCAAAACAGGCCTGAAGTTTTAGATCATGTTTCCACCTGCAAATCTCCGCATGAAATGGAGGGCGCAGTTTTAAAAACCTATTATGCAAAAAAGATGGGCATAAATCCTAAGGATGTTTTTGTGGTTTCTATAATGCCGTGCACGGTTAAAAAATATGAATCGAACAGGGGCGAACTTGCTGAAGAAAACCATCCAGATGTTGATGCCGTTTTAACGACGAGAGAATTAGTAAGGCTTTTAAAAATTGCGGGCATCGAGTTTAACGATTTGCCGGAAGATAATTTCGATAGTCCGCTCGGCGAATCCACAGGTGCAGCGGCAATATTCGGCGCAAGCGGCGGCGTAATGGAAGCGGCTCTTAGAACCGCTTATTACAAGCTTTCGGGCCAGGAGCTTGATGCAATGGAATTTGAAGCTGTGCGCGGATTTGACGGGCTTAAAGAAGCCTCGGTTGAAGTTGACGGGATTACATTAAATATTGCGGTGGTTAACGGAATAGGAAATGTAAAAAATATACTTGATGCTGTTGAGAACGGTACTTCAAAATATCATTTTATTGAAGTAATGACGTGCCCCGGCGGCTGTATTAACGGCGGCGGCCAGCCGATTCATCAAAAGCCGGAAAAAATTCAGAAGCGAATGAAAGTCCTTTATCAAATTGACGGCAAGATGAAATCCAGAAGATCGCACGAAAATGAATCTGTAAAAACTCTTTATAAAGAATTTTTTATCGAGCCTAATTCTCATAAGGCGCACGAAATTCTTCATACTAATTATTTTGATAAGAGCAAGATTAGAAATCATTGAAAGTTCTTTTTACGGCCGGTTAAAATTTTTTAGCCGGCAATAATTTTTCCGGCAAACACGGAAAAATATATTTGAAATGAATACGATGAACAACGGGATAGTTAGCACCATATTAGACAGATGCAAAAGATGTTATTCATGCATAAGAGAATGCCCTGCCACGGCTATTAAAGTTATAAACGGGCAGGCTGCCGTGCTTCAGGAGCGGTGTATTGCCTGCGGGCATTGTGTAAAAGTTTGCTCTCAGAATGCGAAACAAATAGTGAGCGATGTTGATAGGGTTGTTGCCGAAATTCTTCCCGGAAAAAATTCAATCGCAATTGTGGCGCCGTCGTTTGCCGCATCGTTTCCGAACGATTATTTAAAAGTGCCCGCGGCGTTAAGAAAATTAGGATTCGGTAAAGTTGTTGAAACTGCTTTTGGCGCCGATTTGATAAGCGATTATTACCTGTCGGAATTTGAATCGGATAATGCAACCACAATAATAAGCACTGCGTGCCCGGCAGTTGTAAATTATATAGAAAAATATCATGACAATCTTGTTCCCAATCTTGCTAAAGTTGTCTCCCCCATGATTGCAATTGGCAGATATCTTAAAGCAACTTTAGGCGAATCCGCTAAGATAGTATTCATAGGGCCGTGCATTGCGAAGAAGCAGGAATATACTGATGAAGAAGTTTCCGGAGTTATAGATGCTGTCCTTACATTTTCTGAAATCAAAAATTTGTTTAAGGCAAACGGAATTAATTTATCGGGGCAGGAAGAAAGTGATTTCGATCCTCCGCATGCATACATGGGAAGAACATACCCGCTGGCCGGCGGTATGTTGAAGACGGCAAATATATCCGGAGATATTCTTGAGAAGGAAATTATTGTCGTCGAAGGAAAACAAAAGGTAACGGAAATTATTGACGAGCTGGCGAACAACAATATCAAAGCAAAGTTTGTGGATATTTTATTTTGTGAAGGCTGCATTAGCGGCCCGGCAATCGATTCGAATTTGAATTACTATTCGAGAAGAGAAAAAGTGATTAATTATATCGAGAAAAAAAATCATTCTGTTGATAAACAAATCTGGAAGAGCAGTTTGTACAACAGCAGAAACCTGGATTTCTCGAGAAGTTTCTCCGAAAAAAATCAGCGAAGGCCTTATCCATCAGAAGAAAAGATTAAGGAAATTCTTGCAAAGACAAACAAGTTTGCCCCGCAAGATGAACTGAACTGCGGCGCGTGCGGTTACAGCACTTGCCGGGAGTATGCAGTTGCAATTGCAAAAGATTTAGCCGAAAGCGAAATGTGTCTGCCTTACCTTATTGACCAATTGAATAAGGCTTACAACGATTTGAACAACGCCCAGGAGCAATTACGCACGGCTGAAAAGCTGGCGTCTATCGGGCAGCTTGCAGCCGGTGTTGCGCATGAAATAAATAATCCGCTCGGAACAATAATGCTGTACTCTTCATTATTAAAAAAGACTATCTCAAAAAGACTTGAAGACAATCAGTCGTCGGAAGATTTGGACTTGATAATGAAAGAAGCAAACCGGTGTAAAAACATAGTATCAAATTTATTGAACTTTGCCCGCGAAGGTAAATTAAATATATCAAAGGTTAATGTTTCCGAACTAGTAAGCAATATTATTAAGACAATAAAAATGAATCCGTTATATGCGGATGTTGATATTGAGGCTGAATGTTTTATAGGTGATACAACAATTGACGCCGATGAAGATCAACTGAAGCAGGTGTTCTTGAATCTCATCAACAACGCTTGCGAGGCGATGGAAGAAAGCGCCGCAAAAAAAATTTCCGTTAAACTTTTTTCGGACGACGGGTTTATTGTTACGGAGGTTCAAGATTCCGGTGCCGGAATACAGCGCGAAAATTACGGGAAAGTATTTACGCCGTTTTTTACAACGAAAAAAATAGGCAAGGGTACGGGGCTAGGTTTGGCAATTAGTTACGGCATCGTAAAGATGCATCAGGGTTTTATCTCGTTTCAAAGCGAAATAGGGAAGGGAACCGTTTTTACGGTTAAGCTTCCCAAAATAAATAATACGCAGAACATAAATATGAATTAAGGAGCTAGTTAAAAATGCAATCCGATGCAAAGAAAAGAATATTGCTTGTTGATGATGATTTAGACCTTCTGGAACAAAATAAAATATTGCTGGAATCCAAAGGCTATAAAGTTGTTACAGCCGATAATACAAAAGACGCGTGGGAATTATTTCAATCGGAAAAGCCGGACGCAGCGGTACTTGATTTAATTATGGAAGAGCACGATTCCGGTTTTATTCTAAGCTATAAAATAAAGAAAGACGAGCACGGTAAAAACATACCGGTTTTTGTAATTACATCGGCAACATACATAACCGGTTTCAGGTTCGGCGCTTCAACTAAAGAAGAAAAAGAATGGATAAGATGCGACGAAATACTGAACAAGCCTGTTGTAATTGATGAACTGGTACAGAAACTAGAAAATTATTTGGCACTGAACGAAGTTTAAACTCCTTGCCTTACTCGATTGATCCGTTCAAGGAGCAAAGTAAAGGCATATTTAAAATGTTGATGACTGAGATTTTCAATCAACAATGTTTTAGCGTGGCGATCTAAAAATTCTTAGTACCCAAGCGGCCCCTCTCTCCGCCGCCGGTACAAATAACAAAAAGAAACGCCTGGTATATGCGGGTGGTAATTATTTTTTCCTTTAAATATTATGGAAAATAATCATACTCCGAAAATACTAATCGTAGACGACGAGAAAGGTCTTCGCCTCGGAACTAAACGTCTCCTAGAGAGCGAAGGCTACCTCGTTGAAACTGCGGAGAACGGCCTGGAGGGCGTCAAGTCCGGCACATCAACCGAATTTGACCTGGCGTTGATTGATCTTAAAATGCCTGATGTAGACGGTATCCATGTACTTCGGGAAATTCTAAAAGCACATCCGAATACCGTATGTCTTATTGCAACCGGTTTTGCAAGTTACGAAACGGCTATTGAATCGACGAAGCAGGGAGCTTTCAGTTATATTCCCAAACCATTCACCTCAGAAGAACTTCTTCAAAAATTAAATCAAGCATATTATAAACGTCAGCTTCTTCTTGAAGGCGAGAAGTGGAAAAAAGAAAGAGAAGAACGTCTTCTTGAAATAACTTTTGAAAAAACACGCCTTAATACTATTATAAATTCTATTACGGAAGGTTTGCTTGTAGTAAATAAAAACGGTGAGGCGGTGTTGTATAACCCCAGCGCATTAAAATATCTTGATCTAAACAGCATAACAATAGAAGAACATATAATAGACAAGCTTCATCCGAAGATTGCTGAGCTGATAAATAAATTTTTGTTCGCGTATAAGATTGAGCGTAAATCATACTCAACGCAAATTGAGCCTGCAACAGATAAACAACTTTTTATAGAAGCCACATCTTCACCAGTGCCTAATCCCGACGGTACGCTTGCAGGAGTTGTTGTTGTTTTAAAAGACATTACCGGGCTAAAGCAAATAGAAATGCTGAAGTCTCAATTCGTTTCGATGGTGTCACACGAACTTAAAGCGCCAATTGCCGCTGTTACCGGGTATCTTCACCTGTTTAATGACGGAACAATAAATCTTACCGACGAGCAAAAGAAGGGATACATAAAAAGATCGCAGCTAAGGCTTGACGGCTTGCTTAAAATGGTGAACGATTTGCTCGATATATCCCGCATGGAAACCAAAACCATAAACAGGGAAATTGTAAAACTTGATGTAAATGAGATTATAAAAAATCAATTGGAACTTTTCCAGCTACAGATAAACAATAATAAGCTTAAAGTAAACTTTGATGCGGTTGAAAACCTTCCTTTAATAAACGCCGACAGAGATGAAATGGCAAGATTGTTTACAAACCTTATAAGCAATGCTATAAAGTATAACAAACAAAACGGCAGCATCAACATTAAAATAGAATCTTCGGAAAGATATTTAATCGTAATAATAAAAGATTCCGGCATCGGTATGAAGCCGGAAGAAAAAGCAAAATTGTTCCATGAATTTTTCAGAGCAAAAAACGAGAAGACAAAAAATATAAGCGGTACAGGTCTGGGTTTATCAATAGTAAAACGAATAGTTGATTCATACGCGGGAAAAATAGAAGTGGAAACGGAATACGGAAAAGGCACAAGCTTCAAAATCTTACTCCCGATACGGTAAGATGCTAATCTTTAAAGTTTGAAGGTTAAAATAAAATTAAGATGAAAATCTTAAATAAAACTATAAACAACATAGAGGCTCAACATGGCTAAAATAGCAATCATCGATGATGATCTGGATATTCTTGATGCCAGCAGCATTGTTCTTACATCGAAAGGTTATGAAGTAATAACCGCCACAAATCCGGACGACGGTTATAAGATCGTCAAAAAAAATAAACCGGATTTAATAATACTTGATGTAATGATGAATGAACCGGACGACGGTTTCTTTCTTGCGCAAAAATTCAAAAAGGAAAAATTTAATATTCCGATAATTATGTACACCTCGGTTTCAAAAACCATCGGAATGGATTTCGGAATAAACGAGATGGTGCCTGTTGATGATTTTGTTGAAAAACCAATTTCGCCCGAAGAGCTTATTGAAAAAGTTGAGAAACTTTTACATTCTCAGGTAGGGAGGTAAATATGCTTGTACTGGAAAAAAACGCCCTCTCAGAAGAGATCGAGCAACTAGTCGCTAAATACGGAAGCGATCGCTCAGCACTTATTCAAATTTTACAGGCAATACAAAGGAAACATAAATTTATTTCCGACTTTGCCCAGCAGGAAGTTGCACGACTTCTAAGCATTCACCCGGTTGAAGTTTACAGTGTAATAACATTTTACTCGTTCCTTTGCTCTGAGCCGAAAGGCAGAAACATTGTTAGGCTTTGCAAAACAATTTCGTGCGATATGGCGGGCAAAGACGCAGTGGAAGCCGCTGTTAAACGCGAGCTTGGTATTTCGTTCGGTGAAACAACCAAGGATAAAAGAATTACCCTTGAATATACAAACTGTCTTGGCATGTGCGATCAAGGCCCGGCTATGCTGGTTAACGAAAGAGTGTATACCCATCTTGATCCTGAAAAAGCAGTAAATATTTTGAACGAAATTAAATAGGAAAACAACAATGGAAATTATATTAGAAAAAAATAAAAAGAGAACCGGCCCGGTTATATTTTCAAAGTATAATATGGGTGAGGGGATAAAAAAAGCTCTTGAACTTGGAAGAGAAAACCTTCTCTTCGAGATAAAAGGAGCTGGTCTTAAAGGACGCGGCGGCGCAGGATTTCCGACCGCTACCAAATGGATGCTTTCGGCTGCCGCCAACGCCGAAAAGAAATTTGTTGTTTGCAACGCGGATGAAGGTGAGCCAGGAACATTTAAAGACAGGGTGCTTTTGTTGGAATACCCGGAACTTGTTTTTGAAGGAATGGTAATTGCCGGTTACATAATCGGCGCAAAAACCGGTATAGTTTATCTTCGCGGTGAATATGAATATCTGCTTGAAGCGCTGGAAGAATTTTTAATGAAGATGAGAGAAGAAAAACTTCTCGGTAAAAATATTCTCGGCAAAGAAGCGTTTGATTTTGATATAAGCATTCGCCTCGGTTCGGGCGCATATGTATGCGGCGAAGAAACCGCATTGATAGAATCGCTTGAAGGCAATAGGGGCGAACCAAGAAACCGCCCGCCGTATCCGGTTAACACGGGTTATCTTGGTTACCCCACAATTGTAAACAACGTGGAAACCCTGGCTTCTGTTCCGCACATCGTAACAAAGGGCGGCGAATGGTTTAAGAAATACGGAACGGATAAATCAACCGGATCAAAATTGTTTTCCGTTTCCGGCGATTGCGCAAAACCCGGAGTTTATGAATTACCCTGGGGAACTAAAATCAAAGAATTACTCGAACTGGTCGGCGCAAAAAATACCAAAGCCGTACAGGTTGGCGGGGCTTCGGGTATTTGCATACCGAAGACACAATTTGATAGAGCGTTTGCTTATGAAGATGCTGCTACGGGCGGATCAATTATGGTATTTAACGAAGGCCGCGATATGCTGAAAGTTTTAAAAAATTTTCTGGAATTTTTTGTTGAAGAATCGTGCGGCCAGTGTACGCCCTGCAGGGTAGGCAATACAAAACTTCTGGAAGGCGTAGAAAAAATAGAACGCGGCGAATATACATTTGCATATATTAGTAATCTGAAAGAACTCGGGCATACAATGCAGGTAGCATCAAAATGCGGGCTTGGCCAATCGAGCCCAAATTCTTTCATTTCAATATTGGAAAATTTTAAGGATGAAATATTCCGTACAAACGGTAAAGGGAGGAACAATGGTAAAGCGTGAAAATACAAGAACACCTGTAAGCCAGCAGCCTCATATTGTGGATAAGCCTGCTGATACGGCTACAATCGGCGGAAC
The DNA here is from genome assembly GCA_027347125.1 of Ignavibacteriales bacterium. GTDB lineage: Bacteria > Bacteroidota > Ignavibacteria > Ignavibacteriales > Ignavibacteriaceae > FEN-1297. The sequence goes on along the minus strand of DAIERC010000028.1, from coordinate 5,569 downwards.
AATAAGTGTTGAGATAAATGAGAAAAAAGTAACCGTTCCGCTGGGCACAACAATACTGGAAGCGTGCCGGCAAAATCAAATTCATATTCCTACGCTTTGCCATCATCCCGATCTTTGTATTGCGGGAGTGTGCCGCATATGCGTAGTGGACGTTGAGGGAATGAGAACCCTTCAAACCGCATGCTCGTTCCCGATTACTTCGCCAATAAAAATTCGCACTTCAACACCAATGGTTAGAAAAGCGAGAAGACATATTATCGATCTTCTTTTAAGCGAGCATTACGGCGAATGTTATTCATGTTTCAGAAACGGCAACTGCGAACTTCAATCGCTGGCCAAAGAATACGGAGTTGACAGCTACACTTTCGGCCATGTTGAAAAGCCGCGTTACGAAGTTGATAACTCATCTGCTTCGGTAATAAGAGACATGAGCAAATGTATTTTGTGCAAGCGCTGCGTAAGAACCTGTATCGATCTGCAGGAAGTAGGAGTGCTTGAGGCCATTAACCGCGGGCATGAAACTCACATCGGAACTTTTCTTGATAAGCCGCTTGCCGATGTAATTTGCATTAACTGCGGGCAATGTATTAACAGATGTCCCACCGCTGCGCTCAGAGCAAACGATCCGTCGGATGAAATTTGGGCGGCGATAGACGATCCCCAAAAACATGTGGTTATTCAAACCGCGCCCTCTCCGCGCGCGGCAATCGGCGAGGAATTTGGCGTTGAGCCCGGCCATTCTTTTACCGGCGAATTAAACACTGCGTTGAAGAGAATTGGTTTCGATAAAGTTTTCGATACGAACTTTACCGCCGATCTAACAATTATTGAAGAAGGCACTGAGCTTTTAAACAGGCTTAAAAAAGCTATTGTTGAAAAAGATGAATCGGTAAAACTTCCTCAATTCACTTCATGCTCGCCGGGTTGGGTTAAATTTATAGAGCATTTTTATCCGGAGTATCTGGATTATCTTTCAACTGCAAAATCACCGCAGCAAATGTTCGGGGCAATAACAAAAACATTTTACGCAAAAGAAGCCGGCGTTGATCCTGCGGATATTGTTACGGTTGCTTTGATGCCTTGCGCGGCAAAGAAATTTGAGTGTAACAGGCCGGAGATGAATGACTCCGGTTTTAAAGATGTTGATTACGGTTTAACAACCCGCGAAATGGCAAAGATGATAAAAGAAGCCGGCATACATTTGCCTGAAATGCCCAAATCAAATTTTGACGATCCGTTTGGCGAAGCATCGGGCGCGGGCTTAATTTTCGGGGCTACCGGCGGTGTTATGGAAGCCGCATTAAGAACCGTTTACGAACTTGTTACAGGCAGGGAAGTTCCGTTTAAAAATCTTGTTATAGAACCGTGCCGCGGATTCGAAGGAATAAAACAAGCTTCGGTAAAATTGGAAAATTGCGTTGAAGAATATAAATTTCTTGAAGGCGTAGAAGTTAAGTTTGCGGTTGCCCACGGTACGGCTAACGCCAAAAAGGTAATGGAGATGTTAAGAAAAGGTGAACTGGTAGGTTATCATTTTGTTGAGATAATGGCCTGTCCGGGCGGTTGCCTGGGCGGCGGCGGCCAGCCGATACCAACCAGCGCCGATATAAGAAAGAAAAGAGCGGAAGCAATTTACGCCGAAGAAGAATCGTTGCCAATTAGGAAATCGCACGAGAACCCGCATGTGCATTATATTTATGAAAAGTTTTTAACCGAAGGGCCATGCAGTAAACTTTCTCATAAACTTTTGCATACGCATTATACTAAAAGAGGCAAATTTATTTCTTAAAATTTTAGTTCTTTTTTTGTAATTCCAATTGCTCCTCTCCTCCACAAAGAGGAGAGGAACAGTTTGCCGCCCGGTTATAAACTAACCGGCAAAACCGGTTTTCAATTAATTGCACCGGTTATTGATGGGTAATTGTTAAGAGGCACTCTTATGATGATACCTTTTATACCATCCTGGGCAGATAAATATATAGACTATTGGGAAGCCATTAGGAAGCGTAATTTGTGGTTAATCAAATTGCGTTACGGGGCGGTAATAGTTTTATTCGGTTTTTTAATGTCATCCGAATTAATCCTCGGGTTATCATTTTCAAAAACACAGAACCACGTATTAATAACAGTAAATATTGTTATTCTTCTTTACAATATTTTCCTTCACTGGGTACGGCGTTATCTCAAATGCATTCCGGGCAAATTCAATCCTCTGCATTTTTCGCTGGTACAAATGCTGTTCGATCTTACCGCGCTCGGTTTAATTGTATATTTTACCGGAAGCATAGAAACACCGCTGTTTATGCTGTTTGTGTTTCACATGATAATCGGCAGTTTAATTCTTCCCGGCGTTGTAATGTACGCGGTTGCGGCGGTTGTAATATCCTTTTTTAACATATTAACCTTCGGCGAATATTTAATGCTCATTCCGCATTACACCGTGCACGGCTTGTTAAGCGAACCTCTGTACACAAATATAAAATTTATTATCGCTTACGATGTTATATTTTCTTTTGTAATGACTGTAAGCGTCTTCCTTGCAAATAAAATTGCAAGCCAATTATATAAAATAGAACAACAACTGGTTGAATCGTTCGACAAACTGGAAGCCGCGGAAAATGAAAAACAAAAGTATATAATCGGTATTGTGCATGAGATTAAATCGCCGCTGTCCGTGGTTCATTCTTATCTTGATCTTATTTTAAAAGAATTTTTAGGTCCGTTGAATCCCGCTGTTGAAGACAGGCTTAACCGTGCAAAGGCAAGCTCCAGCGAGGCAATCCAGATGATTAACGACGTACTGAAAATATCGAGGCTTCGTTTACTTGATGAGATTGCCAGCGAGGATCTGGAAGTTGAAAAAATTCTTTCCGAAATAATTGAGAAAGTATCTATCGAATTGAAAGAAAAAGAAATCTCTTTCCGTTTTGTTGATGAAAGAAAGACAAAGAGAATTATAAGAGGTGATAAATTCCTGATGGAAATAGCTTTTTCAAATTTGATCGGCAACGCAATAAAGTATGTTGAAGTAAAAGGCAAAGTGGAAGTAATTATTAAAGATGTTGAGCAGCATATAGAAATAGATTTTAATGATGACGGAATCGGTATACCGGAAAAAGATATAAAAAATATTTTTACTGATTTTTTCCGCGCATCCAATATAAAGCATAAGCAATATGAAGGCTCAGGGTTGGGTTTGGCAATTGTAAAGCAAATTATTGAAAGACATGGCGGAAGCATAAAGGTTGAAAGCCCGTCGCGCCTTGGCAATATAATCAAGCCGGGAGCGTCGTTTTATATAATGCTGCCTGTCGCCTCTGCGGATAAATAATTTTATTAACTGCCCAGCAGCCCTTTTCTAAGCGTTTTTTCTACGGCTTGCTTAAAGCTTGATAAATTTACCGGCTTCTGAAAAACATATTCTATTCCGAGCGAATGATAGTCTTCAATCGCACTGCGGTCTATATCGCTGCTTAGAATTATAACCGGCGGCTTTCCCTTCAAATCGGTTTTTTTTAATTCCAAAACAAGTTCGTATCCGTTCATTACCGGCATAATATGATCGGTTATAACCAGTGCGGGCGGTGATTGAATAATTTTTTCAATCGCCTCTTTGCCGTCGGAAGCAATCTCAATGCTGTAATCGGGCGTTATGTTTTTCAAAATTTTTGAATATAATAAGCGGTCGGTGTTGCTATCATCCACCAGCAAAATATTTGCGGAAGCAATAGGCAGTGTAAATTTGAAATCGGAACCATTTCCAAATTCGCTTTCAACCCAGATTGAGCCACCGTGTTTATCTATAATTTCTTTTACGAGCGACAAACCCAAACCTGTTCCTTTTTCACCCGCGGTTCCTTCGGAGGTAAACTTTGTATCTATTCTAAACAGCTTATTAATATTTTCCTGCTTAATACCCATGCCGCTGTCTTTAATGGAAAACTCAAGGAACCTCATCTTTGGTGATGACGTAACCGAAATTCTTATTGATCCGCCTTGCGGAGTAAATTTTATTGCGTTGGATATTAAATTGTTAAATACCTGCAGGATTAAATCTTTGTCTACAAAAACATAAATGTCATCGCCCACGTTTGAGGAGATTTCAATATCTTTTTGAAATGCTACGCCCGATAAAGCATTCAACGAGTTTTCAATAATTTTATAAGCTTCCACTCTTTCGGGTTCAAACCTAATGCGCCCGGTCTGCAGCCTTGTCCAGTCAAGCAGCGAATTTACAAGAGATAGCATCGACTTTGAAGATTCCTGAATGAACTCAATATATTGTTTTCGTTCGTCTTCGTTTAACTCTTTATCGCTTAACAACAAATCGGTAAATCCTAAAATCGAACTGAAAGGCGTTCTAAGGTCGTGTGAGATGATTGAAATAAACCTGTCTTTTGTTTCGTTTAGCTTAATCAAATTATCGGTTGATTTTGTTAACTCATCTTCGGCTTTTTTTCTTAAAGAAATATCGCTTACCAGCCCGTACATCTTGCTTATTTTACCTTCGTTATCGCGAAGGAGATTTACCTTTGTTCGTACCCAAACAATATTGCCGTGCTTGTTTATTAATCTAAACTCGAACTCACCGGAAAGCTGAATACGGCTTTTAAGAAGGCTGCCGAGTTTTTTCTTAAGCGCCGAAAAATCGTCCGGGTAAATTATTTTTAAAATAAATCTTGAATCACCTAATAAATCGGCTTGAGAGTAGCCGGTAATTTTTTCTACCGACGCGGTATAAAAAACCGGCCGCAGCATAGTACCTGTTCGTTCAAAAGTAAATAAGAAGTCGTCAATGTTCTCTGTTATATTTCTGTATTTCTCTTCCGAATCTTTTATTGCCTGTTGCGATCTCTTCCTTTCGGTAATATCGCTGGTTGCAATTACATTGTATTTTTTCCCTTCGCTCTCAAAGGACGAGAGGGACATTTCGGCGAAAAATTTTATCCCGTCTTTCCGTTTGCCCCAAAACTCAAATCTTCCTGGAGCGTCTCTTCGATGTGAAAGTAAATCAAAATATCCAAGCAGTTTATGAACATCTTCCTCGCTTGCTAATTCAACAATATCTTTTCCTATTAATTCAATTTCACTCGAGTAACCGAATATTTGAGGAAATATCTTGTTGGTAAGGATTATTTTGCCGTCGGATTCAACAGCTACGCCGTCCTGAAAAGCATCGAACATAGATTGGAAAACATGCAGGTTACGCTGAGCCTGTTTCTTGTACGTAATGTCGGTAAAAATTCCGTTGAAATAACTAAGCTTATTCTTTTCATAAACGGGAGATATAATTGCCCTAACAAGAATTTCTTCTTTCGATTTTGAAATTAATCTAAGTTGAATCTCGCTCGTAATAGTTTTGTCGAATGATTTTAAACTAAATTCGTTGTCTTTTAAGAATTCAGGTGAAACGAAATCAAAAAAACTTTTATTTATAATTTCGCTCTCTGAGTATTTTAGTGAGTTGCAAAAAGCCGGGTTTACAAAAGTAATATTACCGTCAGAGTTTATATTGCATATAAGTTCCGCGGCTTTTACAATAATATCTTTAAATTTTTCTTCCGACGCT
>DAIERC010000021.1 GCA_027347125.1 Ignavibacteriales bacterium | reverse complement strand
GACGGATGATAACGCGGCTTTAAAAGAAATAGGCGACGTTTATATTAGAAGCAACGCTCTAAGACTTCTAAACGAAGGCAAGATTTCCGGAAGTGATATAAACAGAATGGCAAAAAGTATTTTAAAAACTAGCATTGCAATGGGGCTGCAAGAAAGGCCTGTAAGAGATGAAACATATTTAAAAAATTTCCCGCAACACGAAAAGGTTGCTCTTCAAACCGCGCGCGAAGGAATTGTACTATTAAGAAACGAAAATAATATATTGCCGTTAAAGAAAGACGTCACTAAAAAAATTATACTTACCGGAAATTATGTTACCAAACTTGCAAGAGGCGGCGGCTCGGCGGATGTTGATGGTTATAATATTGTTACAATGCTTAATGCGTTAAAGTATGAGTATAAAAATTATTTAGATTATGTTGAAACTCCTACCGATGAACAAATAAAAAATGCCAACGCGGTTTTGCTCAGTATCGGAACGGATGACAGCGAAGGCTGGGATATGCCCTTTGACCTTCCGGAACAATTAGAAGAAAAAATAATTCATTACTCGGAAATAAATCCCAACATTGTAGTTGTTGTTAACTCGGGCCGCGGAATAAATATGACAGGATGGAATCAAAAAGTTGCCGCGATTATTTATGCGTGGTATCCTGGCCAAAACGGAAACACAGCTCTATCAGAAATTATTGCCGGGAAAGTAACTCCTTCCGGGAAATTGCCGATCACAATTGAAAAGCGGTTTGAAGATTCGCCCGGCCATTCTTACATCCCTGCGGAAGAAAAATTATACACCGGATGGAACGAAGATATGGATATGAAAATACCTGTAAACAACATCGAATATAAAGAAGGCGTGTTTGTAGGTTATCGCTGGTACGATTCGAAAAAGATTGAGCCCCTTTATTATTTCGGTTACGGACTTTCGTATACAACTTTTAAATTCTACGGTTTGAAGTTATCGGATAAGATTCTAAAAAAAGGCGGGAAACTTACAGTCGAATTTACAGTTCAAAACAGCGGCAAAATTGCGGGCGCGGAAGTTGCTCAGCTTTATGTTCATGATGTAAATGCTCGGGTTCCGAGGCCGGAGAAAGAACTAAAAGGATTTGTTAAAGTTTTTTTAAAGTCCGGTGAAAGTAAAGTGATTAAAATAAATTTGAACGAAAAAGATTTTTCTTATTGGAATACAAACATACATAACTGGTACGCAGAGCCTGGAGATTTTGATATCCTTGTCGGAGCATCGTTAAACGATATACGGCAATCGGCGAGAATTACGTTAACCGATTAAAAAATATTTGGTTAAAAAACCAAATAAGGCAATTGAGATGAAAAAGTATTTAATAATTTTATTATTAATAATCTCAAATACATTCTCATTTTCACATACCAGCAATCCCCTGAAATTATGGTATATCAAACCAGCTGAAAAATGGGTTGAAGCGCTTCCTATAGGCAACAGAAGTTAGTATTAGCGGATTGAAAGCAAGAGGCGGTTTTGTTGTAAACATTGAATGGTATAACGGATCGGTAACAAAAGTGAAAGTCAAATCTTTACTCGGAGGTAACTGCCGTATAAGATCTTATAATCAATTTAGTGCGGCAGGCAATTTTAAACTACGGCAGGCAATCGTCACAAATCCTAATTCATTTTATAGTGTTCCCGATATAAAAGAACTGTTAGGATCACCCGAAGCTAAACTTAAAACCATAAAGTTGAAGAAAAGCTATTTATATGATTTTAAAACGGAACAAGGTAAAGAATATTCGCTGGTGTTATCCGAATAATAAAATAATTTTACTTATAGAAAATTGCAAGAGGTAAAAATGTTAGAAAAATTATTTATCAATTGCACATCAAAATGTTACCGGGCGAT
>DAIERC010000010.1 GCA_027347125.1 Ignavibacteriales bacterium | reverse complement strand
ATTAGAAGATTTTTTATAAGCCTCTACAATTTTAGCTGCGCTCGCTGGAACTTCGGAATTTGATTCCGGGCCTTCTATTTGCAAGCCTGTACGATTCATCATTTCGGGAATTGCCCCGGTAATGTGCCAGGCAAGCCGCCCTAATGTTCTTACGTGCTCATTAAATTTTTTATTTAACGACTCATCTGTAAGCCCGCCAAATATTTTTAGAGTAGCGTTCGATTCATCTTTCCAGTCGTTAATAAAATCTTGAACTTTATAATACATGTCCGGCTCCTTTCAAAATAGAATTAACTCACAATACTTATCGGCACGAATAAATTTTTTCATGCGATGCAACTATTACTCAAAACAATTTCGGTAATTCACCACTATTAACTGAGATTAGTTAAAATCTCTTTAAGTTTAGCGAGGTTCTCTTTCCAATCATGTTGTTTGGTTCTTTCTCTTTCAACAACTTCCGGTGCGGCATTGTTAACAAATTTTTCATTTGAAAGTTTTTTTTCAATTCCTGCCAGCGAGCCTTCGAACCTTGTTATTTCTTTTTGAAGCCTGCTTCGTTCAATATCCAGGTCAATTAACCCTATAAGCGGAATATATATTTCGCAGTTTTTCAATACTGCCGACGCGCTTGCTTTCGGCTTTTCCAGGTTTTTATCAACAATAATTTTTTCAACTCTTGCCAGTTTTTTAATATATTCCAGCTGATGTTCCTGTACGTGCGAAGATTTTAGAAATGCGTTAATAAATTTCGAAGGCGGAATACTCATTTCACCGCGAATATTTCTTATTGCCGTAATCATCTCCTGTACAAAATCCATTTCCGTTTCAGACTTCCGGTCAATTGCCGAAAGATCGGCAACAGGATATTCCGAAACAGAAATACTCTGACCGTCTTTTCTTTCTTCAATTAACTGCCAAAGTTCTTCGCTTATAAACGGCATAAACGGATGAACAATTTTTAAGAGGCTCTCGAAAATTACAAGCGCTCTTGTTAGAACAGCCGATTTAATTTCTTCGTTATCGGAATAAAGCCTGTTCGTGGCAAGCTCGATGTACCAGTCGCAGAAGTCGTTCCACACAAACGAGTATATAATTTTTGAAGCGTTGTTTACTTCAAATTTATCCATAGCATTATTTAATTCAACCAGGGTCCGGTTTAACCTTGATGATATCCAGTTATCCGAAAAATCAATATGCTTGTTAATAAGATTTTTATTAACCGGAATATTCTCGGCGTTCATCAAAAGGAAGCGTCCGGCGTTCCAAATTTTATTTGCAAAGTTTCTGCCCAGTTCACATTTATCGGTGCTGAACAGAACATCCTGCCCGAGCGGCGCAAGATAAATTACCGTAAAACGCAGCGCGTCGGCGCCATAATCTTTAATTACATCAAGCGGATCGGGAGAATTGCCGAGCGACTTGCTCATCTTTCTGCCCTGTACATCCCTGATGATGCTTGTAAAATAAACATGTTTAAACGGAATATCTTTTTTGAAATGAAGTCCGGCCATTATCATCCTGGCAACCCAGAAAAAAATAATATCCGGCGCAGTAACAAGTGTTTCGGTCGGATAATAATATTTTTGTTCCTCTTCGGTTTTAAAAACATCATAAGCCCAAAGCCAGCTAGACGACCATGTATCAAGAACATCATCATCCTGTTTTAAATTAGATGATCCGCAGTGCGGACATTTTTCAGGCTGTTCTACCGAGACAATAGGGTTCTTGCATTCATTATTGTGGTCATCGGCAACACAATACCAAACGGGAATTCTGTGCCCCCACCAAAGCTGTCGTGAGATGCACCAATCTTTAATTCCACCCATCCAGTGCTCGTAAGTTTTAACCCAATGATCGGGGTAAAATTTTATTTTCCCCCGATTAACCACGTCAAGCGCGGGCTTGGCAAGGTCATCCATTTTCATAAACCATTGCTCGGAAAGGTAGGGCTCGATCGGAACGCCTCCTCTTTCGGAGTAACCAACTTTATTCTGGTAATCTTCAACTTTTTCAAGAAGGCCGAGTTCTTCAAATCGTTCGATAACTTTCTTGCGTGCAACGTATCTGTCAAGCCCCCTAAACTCTTCCGGAACGTTATGGTTGGTTGAAGCATCATCGTTAAAAATATTTATTATCTCCAGCTTATGACGCTGTCCCATATCGTAATCGTTTACATCGTGTGCGGGAGTAACTTTTACCGCGCCTGTTCCGAATTCTTTATCAACATATTCATCCGCAAAAATTGGTATTTCTCTTTGAGTAATAGGCAGAAGAATTTTCTTACCTATATACTTTTTATATCTTTCATCCGACGGATTAACCGCAACGCCGGTATCTCCAAGCATGGTTTCAGGCCTTGTAGTGGCAACAACAATATGGTTATCGGTTCCCATAACCGGGTAGCGAAGGTACCATAATTTTCCGTTAACGGTTTTAAAATTTACCTCTTCGTCGGATATTGCGGATTTTGAAGCCGGGCACCAATTAACCATCCTGTAACCACGGTAAATCTTGCCTTCGTTATACAACTGAACAAACGCTTCTATTACCCTTTTATAATAATCGTCGTCCATCGTAAAACGTTCGCGCTCCCAATCGCAGCTTACACCTAATTTCTTTAGCTGCTGAATAATAATGCCGCCGTATTTTTCCGTCCATTCCCAGCAATATTTTAAAAACTCTTCACGACCTATTTCGTACTTTTCTATTCCTTTTTCTTTTAAATAATTTGTTACCTTTGTTTCGGTCGCAATCGAAGCGTGATCGGTTCCGGGAACCCAGCACGCGTTGTATCCCTGCATTCTTTTTGTGCGGATAAAAATATCTTGAATCGAGTTGTTCAAAATATGTCCCATTGTTAAAATGCCGGTAACGTTTGGCGGGGGAATTACTACCGTATAAGGTTTTTTATTTTCATTAACTTCGGAATGGAAGAGGTTGTTTTCCAGC
>DAIERC010000457.1 GCA_027347125.1 Ignavibacteriales bacterium | reverse complement strand
GTTGGTTTGCTTAACGCGCCCACCGGCACAAAATTATTTAAAAGACTTAAATCGGAAAATCGTCTTCTTGAAACCTTCAGCGGCGATAACATGGACGGCTCAATTAATTTTATTCCCAAAATGCGTTATAGCGATTTAATTGGCGGTTACAGCAAAATATTAAACACAATCTATTCGCAAAAAGAATATTACGAGCGAACGAAAAAGTTTTTGAAAGAATATCAGCTTCCTTCATGGAAGTCCTCCGCTCTAACGCCAACCGAAATAAAAGCATTCTTTAAACTTTTGTGGCGGCTGGGTATAGTTGAGAAAGGGAAAAAATATTTTTGGAAATTATTTATCGTCAGTCTTTTAAAGTATCCTAAAAAATTTCCGGTTGCCATGACGTTTGCGGTTTACGGTTTTCACTTCAGGCGAATTGCTGAAACGGTTTGACTTTCGCGATTTTTGACCAGGACTATCTGCAACCATTACGCCTCCCTTATAAAATAGGCGGCTGGCCATTTAAGAATATAAATTTTTCTTAAGAAAAAATTTGTATCAAGTGGTGTTGCATGTGTTCGAAGTAGTCCGAGATTAAATATTCAAGCGTTGCCGGCTCGTCCGGTGACGGCTTCTCGTAACAAATTACATCTAGATTGTGTACCTCTCTCGGTTCCGTTAAAGTATCTTCCGGTATGGAATCTAAAAGATGAATTATATGCATGTTGTAATTTGCCCATAGTGAAATAAGGTCTTTCCACGATTCGTCTTTATAATTTTGCGCTTGCACCCAAAGGTTTTCGTCGTAAGTGTTAAAAACCAGTTCTTTAGAAAACTGGGCGGCAATAAAACGTGCGTGGTTGTTCGCGGCCGAATCAATTAAATGGCCAAGCACTTCTTTTCTAAGCCATTTACCGGGCCCGTACGGCGTGGCGGCAAACTCATCCGTCATATCGTACAGATTAGTTTCGGTTAAATCAATATACTCAATGTATTGTTCGGAAAACTTTCCCATCTTACATTCTCCTTAAAATAGCCTTATGAATTAAACTCAATTCACAAATAAATTTTTAATGATGTCCGTCGCCGTATTTTTTTTCGCCGGCTGTTATTTTTAAATGAAGATAATTTTGTTTCGGCGGTAAAGGACATGTTGCATATGGAGTAAACGCACACGGCGGATTGTATGCTTTGTTAAAATCCAAAATAACATTTCCGCTTGAATCGGGTTTGTCTGCGTATAGGAATCTTCCGGCGCCATATGTTTCTTCACCGCTTGTTTCATCTGCAAATATAATAAAAAGCTGATTTCCTTCCTCTACGGGATCAAGTTTATATGCAACACCTTTAACGTTAAATAGCAAAAAACCGCGAACGGTATCTTCTTCCGTAGTGCCTATTATACTGGGTATGGTAATTATTTTAGGCGGAGAGTATGGTTTAAACTTTGCGTTGATTTTCCAATCTTCATTTATAGGGAAAGTATCTATCCCTTTAAAATCCTGTACTAGCGGTGCATCAACATCTCTTAATCTTATTCCGTATTTATCATCTCTTTTTATTACGAACCACCTTAGGGAACCTAAGACTAAAACGGTCGGGTTTTCATCGCCATCATTAAAAAGCCTCATCTCGGTAACAGGTTTTCCGTTGCAAGTAACGGAAACGCCGGGCTTAACCATTATTTTTGCGATGCTGTCACTCAAAACAATAGTTCCGATGTGATTGGGCGCTTTGTCTGCGGGAAAAATTATATCGTTGTCGGAATCACTTCCTATTTTATTTTCGCCGTTTTTTAACCAGTATAATCCGATAAGATTAAGCCAGCCGCCTTCCTTTTTCAGGTTTTCAATTCTTTCCTTGTGCCATTTTTCAATTGAGGCGATATAGGCCTGGGAGCCGTTGGGTTCATTTTCATTTTTTTTGCAGCCGTCATAAAGAACCAAGATGCAAAATATACCGGCAAACAAGAAAATCTTTTTCCAAATAAACGATTTAACTTTCATTCTGTTTCCGAAATTTTTTTGATGTTATTGATGAAAAATTATAGACACCATAACTTAATTGAATTATTTATTTTTTATACGGCAACCGCTTAATTTTATTGAATGTAATTTGAAGGTATGCAAGTAGATGAATTATCCCGCGGCTACTTTTTTGTTTTAGATCTGTTGAAGAATTTTGATTTAATTTTTTCGTGCAGTTTTTTAGCCCACATAAATTCGGTTCCGAGCACTCCAAGGCCTGCCGGAATAACCAAAACAGCCGGACCCGGCGTTACAATTAACAGAATACCGATAATTATAATAGTAAAGCCAGCTACTGCTATTGCTATACGTTTAATTTGTTTTAATGTACGGCGCATATTCCCCGATAGTTTTAAGCACAAATTAATCATTGTTTAGAATGTCGGGCATTAAGATAAGACTTTCCGGTAATTTTCAAAAGTCTTTGGGCAATTTTTTTTACCCTTTTCAGTTTCCTTTGCTAAAATTATTTGATTTTAATCCATAATCAAATGTTTTTAGCTTGAACGCGAGCTAATTAATAACATCGCAAAGTCCAGATCAAAGTAAAATTTCTTCGGGGTTTTGCCGTTAGTTTCGTTTTTTGCGGGTATTACCACCCCATTCTTTTTCTTAAAGATGTTATGTGTGCAATATGATGTTTTCCGTGCCAGGCATATAGCGCAACTGTTCTGTCAAGAGGAACCAAACCCCTTTCCGGATGAAAGAATCTTTTCTTAAAATCGTCTTTCGACATTCCTTTTAACAACATGGCCCAGCGGTGCTGCAAGGCGTCAAATAAATCTACCGAAACCATAACTGGAGTATTAAAAGTATCATGCAGTTTTGCCCAGTCGGCGTCATTGTACGGTTTTATTTCGGGGTCATTTTCGGTTAATGCCAATTTAAACCTGATATAACTGTTCATGTGGCTGTCCGGAAGATGATGAACAACCTGCCTAATCGTCCAGCCACCCGGGCGGTAAGGTGTATCTAGTTGCGAGTCGTTCAAGCCGTCCAAAGCTTCTCTTAAAGCTGCCGGTGCCTCTTCGATTTCTTTTATATAAAGTTTAATGGTCTCTGCCGTAAATTCCTCATCCGGTTTAAAGCGGCCGATGGGATATTTTAATTCATCAAGGTTAATTTCATTCATCTTTTTTCTCTCCGTTAAAATGAATCCTACAAGTATAGTTTTCGTGCATTAAAATAATATCAAGAAAAGTAATAAGCTATAAAAGCAATTAGTTATTTTTAAATCTTTATGAAGTACTGCCGGGATATTGCGATTGTATCATAATTTATTTTCCTTTATGACGTTTAATTAATTCCGATTAATTTTACACCTTGGATGTATTAACGTGAATTTAAGATATTATAAAAATATTAAGAGGAAAAAATGCGATCTGATCTTATAAAAAAGGGGTTTGATAAGGCCCCGCACAGAAGTTTATTAATAGCTACCGGTGCAATTAAATCCGACGATGATTTCAAAAAACCTTTTATCGGCGTGTGCAATTCATACATAGACTTAATACCCGGGCATGTGCATCTCCAGGAATTCGGCAGAATTATAAAAGATGAAATTCGTAAAGCAGGCGGTGTTCCTTTTGAATTTAACACAATCGGTGTTGATGATGGAATAGCAATGGGGCATATTGGTATGCGGTACTCCCTGGCAAGCAGGGAATTAATTGCGGACAGTTTGGAAACCGTTGTCGAAGCTCATCGTTTAGACGGATTGGTTTGCATTCCTAATTGCGATAAAATTGTTCCAGGCATGTTGATGGGAGCCGTACGCGTAAATATACCCACAATATTTATTTCCGGCGGACCGATGAAGGCTGGTGTAACCCCATCTGGTGAAAAAGTGGATTTGATTTCAGTGTTTGAAGGCGTCGGTAAATATTCTACAGGGCAGATAAATGAAACCGAATTAAAAGAACTGGAAGATTTCGGATGTCCGTCATGCGGATCATGTTCCGGAATGTTCACGGCAAATTCTATGAACTGTTTAATGGAAGCTTTGGGAATGGCCTTGCCCGGTAACGGATCGATTCTGGCAATTGATTCCAAGCGCCACGATCTTGCCAGAGAAGCCGCGAGAAAAATATTTAACTTGGTTAATATTGATTTAAAACCGCGCGACATAATAACAAGAGACACCATCCTAAATGCTTTTGCGTTGGATATGGCCATGGGCGGAAGTACAAATACTGTTCTTCATACTCTTGCTATTGCGAATGAGGCGGGAGTGGAATTTAACCTGGAAGAAATAAACAAGCTCTCAAAAAAGACTCCTTACATTTGCAAAGTCTCTCCGGCTACAAAAATGGTTCACATGGAAGATGTTGATAGAGCGGGAGGCGTTTCGGCAATATTAAATGAACTGTCTAAAATTGATGGTCTACTTGATTTAACCAGGCCGACAGTAACCGGAAAGCCATTAGGTGAAAACATTAAATCAACTGAAGTAAAAGACAGAGCAATTATTAGAAGCATTGATAAGCCATACAGAAAAACCGGTGGTCTGTCTGTTCTTTTTGGTAACTTGGCTCCGAACGGCGCAATAGTAAAAACCGGGGCTGTAGATGAGAAGATGCTTGTCTTCAAAGGGCCGGCAGTCGTGTTTGATTCCCAGGACGAAACGACCGAAGGAATTAGAAACGGAAAAGTAAAAGAAGGTTGTGTTGTTGTTATTCGATATGAAGGGCCTAAAGGCGGCCCTGGAATGCCCGAAATGCTTGCGCCGACAAGTGAAATTATGGGAATGGGATTGGGCGATAAGGTTGCTTTAATAACCGACGGAAGATTTTCCGGTGGAACGAGAGGCGCTTGTATCGGACACGTTTCTCCGGAAGCCGCCGTAAAAGGGCCAATCGCCGCTATTCACAATGGCGATATTATTTCGATAGATATCATGAATAATTCAATTAACGTGGAATTAAGCGATGAAGAAATTAAATCAAGACTTAATTCCTTACCGGCATTTAAACCCAAAATTACAAGAGGATATTTAGCGCGTTACTCAAGAATGGTTACGTCGGCCAATACCGGCGCGGTTTTAAGTTTTGAAAGTTAATGTTTTGTAGCATTGTTCTTTTGCAGAATAATAAATGATTGCATGAAGCCGTTTATGTCC
The DNA here is from genome assembly GCA_027347125.1 of Ignavibacteriales bacterium. GTDB lineage: Bacteria > Bacteroidota > Ignavibacteria > Ignavibacteriales > Ignavibacteriaceae > FEN-1297. The sequence continues at coordinate 1,094 of DAIERC010000457.1, read as the reverse complement.
ATTATAATAAAGGATACTGTTTAGTTTTTAGAACAAATGATCATCTGCAGGAACTAAAAACATCTTCAATTGTACCTTTTTAATGGCACTTGATTTGTCGTTATCTACTCATAAAAATAGAAACGGATATAATCATGAAGAAATTAATCGGTTTTATAATTATTTTTTTACCGGCCTTGATATTTGCTCAACCGCGTGTGGGCAGCGTAAAACTGGGGGTATTCGATCCTTCGGCAACTGGCGCTGGGTTTATTATCGGGTATGAAGGCGGCTGGCATATAGATAATAATTTAATTGTCGGATGGAGCGTGGATTGGTTTCACAAAAATTATGTCGACGAAAAACTGGTTGCGGAGTTTAACGATTTTTACGGGCCGAACAGTTCGTTAAATGAATTAAGAGCAAAGACAAATGTTCACGCAATTCCGCTAATGGGCAATGCAACTATAAGCTGGCCGGTTGCGCCTAGGACACGAGCTTATATTAACGGCGGCGCAGGCATTGAAGTATTATTAATATATTATCGTAATTACGATAACCCAAATAACGATGATTTTCAGGGCGCATATGATTTTGCATGGCGGCTCGGTGGCGGAATCGCTTATGAGCTCGGTTTTAAGTCGGATGCATTAATTGAAATTGCTTATAACAACTCGCAGCCGGGCTGGCAGTATAATGTAAAAGATTCAATAACAGGAAGAACAAAAGTTTTTGAAAGATCGTTCGATATGAGTGGACTTATGATGCGCGCAGGTTTTAGGTTTTATTTTTGATGGGCGTGGGAAGACGATTGTAACAACGTATTCATCTGCTCTCTCATTTTATTCGGATAATTTGTTGTTACCGCATCAACACCAAGGCTTAACATTTTTTGCAGAACATCAGGTTCGTCAACATTGTAGGCGGAAAAATCAAGTTGTTGTTTGCGCAACTCGTTTACAAAATTTTTATTTATGCCGCACGCGGCATTAACATTAATGCCGTCGCATTTAATTGCTTTTATTGTCTGATTAAATTTTCCTAAAATATTTGCGGCGTTGCAAGTTACTTTGAAAGAGAACCAGCTAAATAACCAATAGGCTTTTACCTCCGGG
>DAIERC010000458.1 GCA_027347125.1 Ignavibacteriales bacterium | reverse complement strand
ATATCTTCTCGTTTTTAATCCATTAAAACTATACCCTTCTTAATTTAACGTGTTTGCTTTCCTATCCGAATAAATTTATCCGATTGTTGAAGCTATTCTTAAAACTGGGAATTGAATTTCTATTATACAAAATTAAATTGTTCAGGTAATGTTTATAGTTTGATTTTAATTAAAAAAGTAAGAATCTTATATACAAATTAATCACAAAAAAATTGGTACAAAAACTGCTATATTCTGTGAAAATATTTTAAAGTTTTAGTTTTTTGCGACCCGGAGGTTAATAATGAAATTCAGACCGATTTATATTTATTTATTGGGGATTGTTCTTGCAGTTGCCGTTTTCTTTTTTATATCGCAAGACAGCGGTACGAGTGTTGCTCCTTCACAAAGTGAAATTGCGAACAAACAAATTCCGCAGGATGATATTCACAAAGGATTACAAAATCCAAACGGCCAAGCGCCCGGCAAAGATAACGTTAGCGATATGGTAATAAAGCATCTTGATATGCTTAAAAAGGCTGTTGACGAAAGCCCGAATGATACGTTGAAACTACGAGAATATGCCGACTTTTTGGCTGCCGCTCATAAGCAAGACCAGGCAATAGAATTTTACAACAGGATTTTAAAAGTAAATCCCAAACGAACCGATATTATATTTTCTGTTGCGTACATAAATTATACAAATAACAAATTTGATGAAGCCGAGAAAATGCTGAATAGGGTTCTTTCATACGATAAAAATAATCTGCAAGCTTATTATAATTTAGGCGCAATTGCATACAGCAGCGGCAACAAAGACAAAGCAAAACAAATTTGGACCAAGCTTGCCAAAGATCATCCCAAAACTGAAATGGGAGATATGGCTAAAAAATCATTGGAACAAATGTAAGAATAATGAAATTTAAGAAAGTGCCGGACTTGCTGGTCCGGCTTTTTTATTTTTAACAAATATCTAATCTTTCACAATTATCTTCATCATCAGCGCATTAAAAGCATCTCAATTAAAAAATAATTTAGTACATCATAAGTTATCTTTTCTAATTAGATAAATATTTCTATCTTTAGTTTTCCAAAATTAAGACACCATAATGTTTGAATACGTGGGCGCTTTACATATCCATTCTATTTATTCCGACGGTTCCGGTGAAGTACCCGAAATAGCCGGATTTGCAAATGAAGTCGGGTTGGATTATATCATCTTAACGGATCACAATACCTTGAGAGCGCTTCATGAAGGCTATGAAGGATGGTACGGCAATACACTTCTTTTAGTCGGCTGTGAAATAAACGATAAGGAAAACAAAAATCATTATCTTGCCTGTGGAATAAAAGAAGCTTTTTCCACCCGGATTTCAGCTAAAGAATATGTTAAAAAAGTAAAGGAAGCCGGGGGAATCGGGTTCATTGCTCATCCGCACGAAAAAAGAACGCACATGAAAGAGCATCCGCCTTATCCATGGGTGGATTGGGATGCTGGCGATTTTAACGGCATTGAAATTTGGAACCATATGTCGGAATGGATGGAAAATCTTACCGAACAAAATAAGTATCAAAATTTTATGCACCCGTTACGGTCAATTGATAAACCTCCGGCAGAAACATTGGAAGTATGGGACAAGCTGAACAAAGAAAGGCCTGTTGCTGCTGTTGGAGGCATTGATGCGCATGCTCATAAATATAATCTACTTGGGTTTCTTGAAGTAGAAATTTTTCCTTATAAGGTTTTATTTAAATCCATTAGGACGCATATTTTAGTTGATGAAGAAATTACAAAAGGTGTAGAGCCGGTATTCCTGTTAAAAGCAAAGAACATAATATACAAAGCTCTTGCCGAAGGTTCTTCTTTTATTGCTAACGACTATCACGGAGATGCGAAAGGTTTCAGGTTTTTTGCCGAGACAAAAGGAAAAATCTACAGCATGGGCAAAACAATAATTGATTTTGATAAAGTGAAGTTTCACGTTCTGCTTCCTGGAAAGACGGGTGAAATTAAACTAATTAAAAACGGAAAGCTTTTGGATACAGTGGAAAATAACGAATGCGAATTTATTGTAGAAAAAGCCGGCGCATACAGAGTTGAAGTATTTTTAGACGGCAAAGCATGGATTTACTCAAATCATATAAGAGTAGGTTTGGTACAATAATTCCAACGCCCGGGAAAAGATTTCATAAAAAGCAATAAGTTATTCTTTATCTAACCAAGCTATTTTTAAAGTTTACTAAAGAATACAAAAACCTTTAAAAAATTATGAATAGGTTTTTTAACTTTGGAATTATTATCTTAGTCGAACAAAAAATTGATTTTGTCTAATATTTAAGGCTGCGCCCATAGTTCAACTGGACAGAACGTCGGATTCCGGTTCCGAAGGTTGAGGGTTCGATTCCTTCTGGGCGCACAATTAAACACGTCTTTTATATAAATCATCAATTTCTCGGAATTCAAATGATGTGTCTTTTTTATGTGGAAGATTAAAAAATAATTGCTAAATTTACGGCTCAAGTTTTTAAGAAAAAAAATCTGTTTTTACCAAGAAGTACAAAAGGGTAAGTTAAATGCTCACAAAGAAGAAAAAGCTTTCTAAGAAAGAGATAAAAGAAGATAAACTTGTATCTTTCTATTATAAGGCGTATAAATATTTTGATGAAAATAAATCCAGAGTATCAATTTATGCGATCTCTGCTGTTGTAATAGTTGCGTTGGCTGTGTTTTATGTCTATCATAAAAAGCAACAAAACCAGGCCGCCGGAGATCAACTTGCTAAAGTAATGCCTCTTTATGATGCCGGTGCTTATCTTGAAGCCATCGAAGGACAAGCCGGCACAAACGTATTGGGGTTAAAGAAAATTGTTGAAGATTACGGCAGTACCGAGAACGGCGAAACAGCAAAAATTTTTCTTGCCAATAGCTATAACACACTTGGAAAAACCGACGAAGCATTAAAATACTATGAAGATTACGACGGTAGCATAAATATGTACCAGGCTTCAGCTTATGCGGGCGAGGCCGGTTATTATGCCGACAAGGGACAATATGATAAAGCTGCCGAGTTATACAGAAAAGCTGCAAAGGTTACTAACTCGGATGTGTTAAATCCCGATTATCTTCTTCATGCCGGTATCAATTATATAAACGCCGGAAAAAATGATCAAGCAAAAGAAGTGTTTGATATATTAAAGAAAGATTATAATACTTCGATGGCTTATAGGCAGGCTTATCCCTATTTGGCTCAAATCAACTAAAGATGGATTTGCTTTATTAAAATATTTGAGTGAAGCTTTTAGTAAGTTATAACTTGGCGATTGGTTAAAATTTAAACTTACTAAAAGCTTCACTTTTTTTATCTGTAAAGCAAAACCAAATTTGGGGGCACCGTAAAACTTTTGGATACAACTCTTCGCCCCTCATCTCACAGAAAATACTTAATAGATAGAAAATATTTTCAAATATTTTTACGACTTAAGAACTATGAATCGGATGTTCGATTTTTCTGTTTTTGGTGGCTTTTTACAAAAAAAATACAAAAAAATACTAAAAATTACTCAGATTTCGATAAAAACGCTTAATTCTTAAATCTAGATTTTCTTGACTTTCAGGCCTTATATCTCTATTTTTTTGGTCTATTTATTAACAAATAATTATTAGTATAATATATGGCAGACACTTCAGATTTCAGAAATGGTTTAATTATAAAATTCAAAAATGATTTATATTCTATCGTTGAATTTCAACACGTTAAACCCGGTAAGGGCGGCGCTTTTGTGCGTAGTACTTTAAAAAATTTAAAAACCGGCAGAGTTTTAGACAATACATTCAGGTCAGGCGAGGGTGTTGAAATTGTTCGCGTTGAAAGAAAAAAATACCAGTATCTTTATCGCGATGCAGATTTTCTAGTATGCATGGACAATGAAACATACGAACAGATTAACGTTCCTATTAATTACTTTGGAAGCGGTGTGGACTTTTTAAAAGAGAGCGAGGAAGTTGAAATATTATTTAACGGCTCGGAAATTATTAATGTTGAGATTCCAATTTTTGTCCAGTTGAAAGTTATTGAAACCGAACCTGGTTTTAGAGGCGATACCGCTACCGGCGCCAACAAACCAGCTAAACTGGAAACCGGAGGCACAATTAACGTTCCTCTTTTTATTGACGTTGACGATCTGCTTAAAGTAGATACAAGAACCGGCGCTTACGTAGAGAGAGTAAAATCTTAAACATAGGATAGTTAAATGGATTTAAACCTTATCAAAAAGCTGGTTAAAATTGTTGATACCAGCGAAATTACCGATCTTGAAGTTGAAGAAAATGGCTTAAGGATTAAAGTTGCAAAAAAAATAAGAACCTATAAAACTTTTGAACAACCGCAGGTAATTCTGGGGCAGTCAGCGTCGGCAGCCGAAGCATCCGTAAGCCAGATTCCGCTTGATGAAAAATCTTTACAGCCGCAAGAACAGCAGGCCAATTTACACGAAGTAAAATCGCCTATTGTTGGTACCTTTTACAGGGCTCCTGCTCCTGATGCCGATACATATGTTCAGGTAGGCGATACGGTTTCAGCAGGTTCGGTTCTTTGTATAATTGAAGCGATGAAACTTATGAATGAAATTGAATCGGACGTTAGCGGAAAAATAATAAAGATACTTGTGGAAAACGGAAAACCGGTTGAATACAACCAGCCTCTATTCTTAATTCAAAAAAGCTGAGACTCATCCAGAATTTTGAGGAAAAATTGTTTAATAAAATTTTAATCGCAAACCGCGGTGAAATTGCCTTAAGAATTATAAGGACGTGCAGGGAACTGGGAATAAAAACCGTTGCCGTTTATTCGGAAGCGGATAAAGATTCCCTTCACGTAACATTTGCAGACGAAGCGGTTTGCATTGGGCCACCTCTAGGAAAAGAAAGCTATCTAAAAATTCCTTCTATTATTTCTGCCGCGCATATTACCGGGGCAGATGCAATTCATCCCGGTTACGGGTTCCTTGCTGAGAACGCAAACTTTTCGGAAATATGCGCCGAAAGCGGGATAAAATTTATTGGACCGTCTCCCGAAATGATTAATGCGATGGGTGATAAAGCTTACGCAAAAGAAACTATGCGTAAGAACGGCGTGCCGGTAATTCCTGGAAGCGACGGCGTAGTTAATGACAATAACGAAGGGAAAAAAATAGCCGAAGAAATAGGATACCCCGTAATTATAAAAGCCTCGGCCGGCGGCGGCGGCAAAGGCATGCGTATTGTTTGGGAAAAAGAAAATTTCGATTCGGCTTATCAAATGGCACGCACAGAAGCCGAATCGGCTTTTGGAAACGCAGATGTTTATATCGAAAAATTTATCGAGAACCCGCGCCACATCGAAATCCAGGTAATGGGAGATACCTTCGGAAATGCTTATCATTACGGTGAAAGAGATTGTTCCGTTCAAAGGCGGCATCAAAAATTAATTGAAGAATCACCTTCTCCCGCTCTCGACCAGCAGCTTAGGGAAAAAATGGGGCAAACCGCTATTCTTGGTGCTAAGTCTGTTAATTACGAAGGCGCCGGAACAATAGAATTTTTACTTGATAAGCATAAGAATTTTTATTTCATGGAAATGAATACACGTATTCAAGTAGAACATCCTGTTTCAGAATTTGTTTACGGTGTCGATCTCGTGCGTCAGCAAATTTTAGTTGCGGCCGGCGAAAAAATTGAAACCCTACCTGGTAAACCCAATGGGCACAGTATTGAGTTCCGTATAAATGCCGAAGATCCGGAACACGGATTTAGACCTTCTCCGGGTAAAATTCAATCCATTCATTTTCCAGGCGGCTTTGGTGTTCGCGTCGACTCTCACATTTATAATTCCTACTCCATTCCTCCTTACTATGATTCTTTGATTGCCAAGTTAATTGTTTGGGGCGAGAATAGGGAACACGCTCTTGCAAGGGGAAGAAGAGCTTTGGAAGAATTTGTTGTGGAAGGCATTAAAACTACCATTCCGTTTCATTTAAAAGTTTTGGAAGACAGCAGGTTCTTAAGCGGAAACTTTGATACCGGTTTTCTTGAGCACTTTATATTTAAATAAAATTTCTGGTTTTCATAAACTGAAAACACAGAGTTATATAGAGCCGAATAATCCGGCTCACTATTCAAAAAAATATTAACTGTTGAGGTAAAAATGAACTTCCCTGAAAATTTAAAATATACAAAGGATCATGAATGGATCCTTGTTGAAGGCAATATCGGAACAATCGGGGTAACCGATTATGCCCAAGGCGAATTGGGAGATGTGGTTTTTGTTGACATCAACCCTGACCAGCATGAAGTTGCAGCCGGGCAATCGTTTGGTACAATTGAAGCGGTAAAAACCGTTAGTGATTTGTTCGCGCCGTGCAGCGGCAAAATAATTGAAGTGAATAAAGCTTTGGCGGATTCACCGGAATCGGTTAACTCCGATCCATACGGCGAAGGCTGGATGGCAAAAATAGAAATTAAAAATCTAAGCGAGTTAGATAATCTTCTAAACAGCGCTGCTTATAAGCAGTTGATAGGCCAATAGATTTTTTTATAATTTTAAAAAATATAGATAGATCATTTAAAGACAAAGTCCGGTAACCGGATTTTGTCTTTGTTTTTATGTCGTATATAATAAAGCAGGAAACATGAAAGACAGAGAGACGGTATTAATAATAGATTTCGGTTCACAATATACCCAGCTTATTACCAGGAGAATAAGGGAAGACAACGTATATTCGGAAATTTATCCGCACACAATTTCATTGGAAAAAGTAAAAGAAATTGATCCGGTAGGAATTATTTTATCCGGCGGACCGATGAGCGTTTACGATGAAGGTGCCCCGGTTATTGATGAAAGAATTATAAAACTGGGTATTCCGGTTTTAGGCATTTGTTACGGTTTGCAATTCATATCAAGGTCGCTTGGCGGAGGTGTTGAACCGGCTAAAGACAGGGAATACGGCAAAGCAATTCTTAGAGTTACGGACAGTTCGGATTTGTTTAAAGGTGTTACAAAAAGCTCTATTGTCTGGATGAGCCACGGCGATTATTTAACCAGGGCTCCTGAAAATTTTACCGTTACTGCCGAGTCAGATCATTCACCGTTCTGCGCCATTTCTAATGTCAAAGAAAAAATATTCGGTGTTCAGTTTCATCCGGAAGTAGCTCATACCGTTGAAGGCAAAAAAATTATTCACAATTTCCTGTTTGAAATTTGCAAATGCAAAGGTGAGTGGACACCGCAAAATTTTATTGAAGAAAGTATAAGCAAAATTAAAAGCGTTATCGGTAATTCAAAAGCGATTTGTGCTTTAAGTGGCGGAGTTGACTCAACGGTAGCGGCGGTTCTTGTTAAAAAAGCAATTGGTGAAAATCTTATCTCTATACATATCGACACCGGATTAATGAGAAAAGATGAAAGTCAAAAAATCGGTAAAATGTTTGATGAGAAATTGGACCTTAACCATATTCATATCGATGCCTCCGAAAGATTCTTGAAAAAATTAAAAGGCGTTACTGACCCTGAGCAGAAAAGAAAAATTATAGGAAACACTTTTATTGAAGTGTTCGAAGAAGAAGCTAAAAAATACACCGATGCAAAATATCTTGTGCAAGGCACTCTCTATCCGGACGTAATCGAATCAACCGCGGTAAAAGGCGCTTCGGCAACCATTAAAACGCATCATAACGTTGGCGGCTTGCCGGAAAAAATGGATTTAAAACTTATTGAACCTTTTAGGGAGCTGTTCAAAGATGAAGTGAGAAGCGTCGGCAGAGAATTAAATATCCCCGAAGAGTTTATTGAAAGGCATCCTTTCCCGGGGCCAGGGCTGGCGGTAAGGGTTTTGGGTGAAGTAACAAAAGATAAACTTGACATTTTAAGAGAAGCTGACGATATTTTTATATCGGAGATTAAAAATGCTGTTCTTTATAATCAGATTTGGCAGGCATTTGCGGTACTTTTACCTGTTCAATCGGTTGGCGTAATGGGTGATCAAAGAACATATGAATATGTGCTTGCACTTAGAGCCGTTACTTCTGTAGATGGAATGACTGCCGATTGGTTCCAGTTTGATCACGATTTCCTTGCAAATCTTTCAAACAAAATTATTAATAAAGTTCGAGGCGTTAACAGGGTAGTTTACGATGTAAGTTCCAAACCGCCTTCAACAATTGAATGGGAATGATAAGTTGGAAAAGTATCAACTTGATCATAAAATGAAACTAGCTCGTGATTACGAGTCGCAAGGTAAATTGCTGCACGCGGCTCAAATCTACTCCGCTGTTGTAGAGGAATATCCCGATTATATTGATGTATATTTTAGCCTTGCCAACCTATACGAACAAATGGGTAACATACTTCCTGCGGTTAGGTTATTAAAAGACTTGTTGGGAAAAAGACCCGATGATAAAGATATAAGGCTGTTCCTCGGGCAATATCTGTTAAGGAATAATAAGTTTGATGATGCAATAGAAATACTGAGCTATATAATGCCCGAAGAATAGCCCGTGGTTTCTTTCTTTATCGGGTACGCGCATTTTGTACAGAACGAATTTGAACTTGCCAAAATTAATTTGTTAAACTTTTTATCTTATCAGGAAAATACCGAACTGATACATGAAGCAAATATTTATCTGGCAAAAATAGAACTCCGGCTTAAAAATTATGAAAGCGCTTTAAGTTATGCGAAGAAGAGCGATTCGATCTATTCTAACTTTTGGGAGCTTAATCAGATTTACGCCGAGACATATTACAATTTGGGAATGTACGCCCATGCGGTTGCGCCGGTTGAAAAAGCCATAAAATTAAATCCTTCCGAAGGACTTCCCTACGAATGGGCGGGAAAAATCTATCTTAAACTTGGCGATTATCAAAAAGCGGAAAAAAATTTCCTTAAATATATCGAGACAATTGAAGACGTATCTTCAGATATTTATACGAAACTGGCGGAAGCGTGTCTTAAGAATAAAAATCCGAAAGACGCCCTGGCATATTACGACATAGCCATAAAATTAGACCCCACTAATGAAATGGCCGTAAGTGGGAAAAATAAAGCTACATCAATTCTTAAAAATAATATGGTTTCCGATGGTTAAAACAAATTTTATTATTCTTGTAATACTTTTTTCTTTCTTTACAAAAGCGTTTTGTCAAAACCAAAACGACAGCGCCTCGGTTAATAAAGAATTTAACACCGCGCTGGATCTTTACAACACATCCAAATATCAGGATGCACAAATAATATTCAACAAAATTGCTTTTGATTATCAATTCAATCCTAAAACAACTTTATCGTATCTTTTTGACGGGAAAGCTCTTTTAGCTTTGAAACAATTTGAGCAGGCAGAAAAAGTATTAAACACTTTGCTGGATGATTATTCGTCGAGTAATTATTCAGACGAAGCCATGGCGACTCTTTCCAAAGTATTTTATGAAAAGAGAGATTATTATTCTACTTTCAAAGAGCTTACTATTTTAATTGAAAAAACCGGTTCGCCTGTTTACAGCAGTTATGCAAAAACGACTGGTGAGAAAATATCCGGGAATTATTTATCCGTGCCGCAAGTAATCGGTTTGTACGATAGCACTTCCAACCAAAAATTAAAACCGTATTTAATGCTGCTTATTGGAAAAATGTACATGGATAAATCAGCCTTTGGTAAAGCCGAAGTAATTTTTTCGAAGCTCTTAAAAGATTTTCCGAATTCCGAAGAAAAAAGCGAGGCGGTTACATTATACCAGCACATAGTAAACGAAAAACATATTAACCCCGAAGCTCCCGTAATCGGAGTTATGCTTCCTTTATCTCATGTAGACGGCGACGCGTTGAATGCGACAACAGAGATGCTGGAAGGAATAAAATTTGCCGTGGATAAATACAACAAAGAACATGATTTGAAAATAGGATTAATAATAAGAGATACCGAAAGAAAAAATTCAAAAATATCCGAAATAAAAAAAGAGTTTGAAAACATACCAACGCTAAGAGCAATCATCGGCCCGGTCTTTAGTGATGAAGTTCGCGACGCTCTAAAAGAATTTAGCAGTACCGATATTCCCATTATTTCTCCTACGGCTACAGATAACGATTTAACAGAATTGGATCAAAATTTTTTCCAGGCAAATCCTTCGTTTGATATCAGGGGAAAAGTAATGGCAGATTATATTTACTATGTAGAAAATAAACGCAAGATGGCCGTGCTAAACGCTGTAGAAGGATATTCTCCGCTGCTGGCCGATGCTTTTGTTAAAGAATTTGAAAAACTGGGTGGGCAGATAATCAACCGGCAAACTTATAACAGCAATAAAACAGAATATAACGATCAGGTATCTAAAATTGCCGCCGATTCTTTATCGATTGAAGGAGTGTATCTACCGTTGGCAGATAAAAGAGATGTTCCCGCGTTGTTATCAAACTTTGCGCAGCATAACCTTGATTTACCAATTTACGGTAACCAGGATTGGTTTCTGGCAAAAGGTTATGAAACTTACCCGTCGTTAAGCAACAAACTAACTTTTACGTCTGATTATTTTATAGACTATTCGGACACAACATTGCAGTATTTCAGCAAAAGTTTTTTTAACCAAACCAATATTGATGTTGATAGGAATGTTCTTTACGGTTACGATATAACAAATTATTTGCTGTCAATAATTCCCAATTCGCCTGATAGAACCGTATTAAAATCAAATATTGAGTCGGAGATAATTTTCAAGGGTCTTCATAATAATTTTTATTTTGATCAAAGCCGGGTAAATAAGTTTATAAATATAATTAGATATAAAGACGGAAAGTTTCAGCTTATAGACAAATTTAAAGCAGGTAAATAAAAACAAATCAATAGGAGGTAGTTATCTTAAAAGTAAAAGACCTACCTTTGGATGACAGACCCCGGGAAAAACTTTTTCTTAGGGGATCGCAAAATTTAACTGACGCCGAACTGCTGGCAATTCTTCTGCGCACCGGGACAAAAGGCAAATCGGTAATAACGTTGGCCTTTGAACTTGTAAAAAAGCACGGCAACCTGGCAACATTAGCTTCCAAGTCGATGTCTGATCTAACACAAAGCGGGGGAATTGGTAAAGATAAAGCGGCTTCTCTTCTGGCTGCATTTGAGGTCAGCAGGAGAATACAATCACAATCAAAATGGTTCTCAGATCAAAAAATTACCTCACCCAAAGATGTGGCTGATATTTTTATTCCTCTTTTAAGAGACGAATTAAAAGAGAGATTTATTATTGTTTGTTTGAATTCTGCAAATAAAATCATTAAATTTGAAACGATTTCTATTGGTAGTTTAAACTCTAGCGTAGTTCACCCAAGAGAAATATTTAAAGCCGCTATAGAAAACAATTCTGCAAGTTTGATATTGCTGCACAATCATCCTAGCGGTAATTCCGAACCTAGTAATGAAGATGTTGCAATTACTAAAAAAATTGTTGAAGCGGGGAAAATTCTGGATATTCCTGTTTTTGATCATTTGATTATTGCAGGGGGTGCCTATACAAGTTTTGTTGAACGAAGACTTATCTAAATTGTTACTTAGGACAAACTATTGACCGAAGTGACTGTTAATGCTTGAATTTGGATACCTAATTTGTTAAATAAGTCTTTAATTATTAAACTTAATACAACACTTAGGAGTCTAAACAATCGTTCTGGTTAGTTATGTTAGAGAACTTTCGGGATAGAAAAAGAATAAACAACTTACAAATAATTTTAATAATTGGAGGTTCTAATATGAAAGTAGTGAAAGTTGTTAGAAACACCGCTATAATTGCTGCCTTTGCGGTAACAACTGCATTTTTAAGCGGTTGCGGTGGAGTTAGCGAAGCAGAAATGGCACAATTAAATACTCTCAGAGGTGAAGTTACCTCTCTGCAGTCTCAAGCGAACTCTTTAAAAGAAGAGAGAGCAAATTTAGAGAAAGAAATCGCCGCCAAGAACGAAAAACTTGCGCAGTGCAATAAAGAAAAAGAAGAAACCAAAGCTAATTTAGACAAAATGGCTAAATAAGTTTTTTATAAGAAAAATTTTAAAATCGAACTTGGAGGAATTTAAACATGAAATTAAGTAAATATTTAATTGGCGTTTTTTCTCTCTTAATGCTTTTCTCTGTAGCTACATTCGCTCAGGAGAAAGAGATGACAAAAGACGAATGGCAAGCGGAAATGACACGTCTTCAAACCGAAAAAGAAAGCCTGAATAAAGAAATCAGTTCTTTACAATCAGACGTTGCTACTTTGAAATCTAAAAACATTCAAAGCTATGAAGATTGCATGAAAGAGCTTTATCAAATGGTTGGCGCTACAGAAGCCGACGTTAATAACTTCAGAACAGCTGTTAACGAGCTTGACGGAAAGATTTCTAGAAAAGAAGGTCCTAAAGCAGACAGACAAAAAGATCTTGACGCTTTAAAGATGAATAAGATAAGCGCTTTACCGGAATTTTTCGATAAAGTACACAATCAGATGCAAGCTGCTTTAGACGCTTGGGTAGAAGCTCCTAAAGAAGTTAACTATACTGTTGTTAAAGGCGACTGCTTGTGGAACATCGCTAAAAAACCTGCCTTCTACGGTAACGGTTTTGCTTGGCCAAATATCTACAAAGCAAATCGCGACAAGATTAAAAACCCGAATTTGATTTTCCCGAAACAGGAATTTAAAATCCCCAAATTAACAGACGAAGAAAAAGCCAAATACGAAAAGATTAAAACGAATTACAAGCCGGCTCCGGTTAAATAATTCTGCTCGGCTTAATGCTAGTTTATTTAAAAATGTTCAAGGCCCTTGTCAGGTTTGCTGATAAGGGCTTTTTTTATTTAAAGGAGAAAGATGACTGCGGTTGAAAAAAGAATGACACTGGATAATGTGAATATGTTTTCGCTACTTGGTATAAGTGACACTAATCTTAAGCTTATTGAAGATAAATTTAATGCGTCTATTACGGTAAGAGGTGAAAACGTTTTAATTAAAGGCGTACAGGAAGAAGTTGAGCTGGTTGAAAAAGTAATTAAGGAAATGGTGTATGTTCTTAATACAAACGGCACATTAAGAACTAACGACATCGAAACTATTCTGGATCTTGCGGTGCATGGTAAAGAAATTATTGATGATAGTGATTTTGAGTCGATTGTTCTTTACACAAAAAGCGATGTTATAAAAGCAAAGACTCAAGGGCAAATAAATTATCTTCAAACTGCCGCTAAAAACGACATCTGTTTTGCCATAGGCCCCGCCGGCACAGGTAAAACATATCTTGCGGTTGCCTTTGCGGTTTCGGCATTAAAAAACGGACGGGTAAATAAGATTGTTCTTGCGCGTCCTGCTGTTGAAGCAGGTGAAAGCCTCGGCTTTCTACCTGGAGATTTTCGTGAAAAGATAGATCCTTATTTGCGCCCCCTTTATGATGCGCTTGACGATATGATGCCTTCGGATAAATTAAAAGGTTATATTGAAAAACGCGTGGTAGAAATTGTTCCGCTGGCTTATATGCGCGGCAGAACTTTAAATAATGCATTCGTAATACTTGATGAGGCGCAGAATGCTACGGATGTGCAAATGAAAATGTTTTTAACCAGGCTTGGCGTAAGTTCCAAAGCAATAATTACCGGTGATGTTACGCAGATTGATCTTCCTTCAAAATCAGTAAGCGGGTTGGTACAGGCAAAAGATATTTTAAACGGTATTGAAGGTGTTGGATTTGTTTACTTTGAAAAATCCGATGTTGTAAGGCACAGGCTGGTAAAGGATATAATTAATGCCTACGAAAAATTTAATGAAACAGAAATAAAAACCGGTAAAAATTAAAGTGTAAAGTTTAAAATATGAGACGTTTAATATAGCTTTATTATGTTTAGTTTTTTTACTTTTTCACTTTTAATGCTACCTTGCTTTCATTCCAGTATTTATCCATCTCTTCAAGATTCGATTGGTTTATTTGTCTTCCGCTTTCGTTTATTCTTTTTTCAATATACTGAAAACGATTTACAA
>DAIERC010000430.1 GCA_027347125.1 Ignavibacteriales bacterium | reverse complement strand
AGTTTCCTTATCGTTAAAATCGGCGTATATACCGCATGCAGCCGGGTCATAGCAAGTAACGGCTTTATCTTTAAGCGCGTAAATATGACTTGTGTGCAACGATGTTTCAAGGTGGGTATAAAATTCAAACGCTTCTGTTTTATTTTCCAGGTTAGTAATTTTATATGTTATTACAGCGGCTGGATAATCTTTACAGAATTTATAAGAAACTTTTATCGCTCTTTTTTTATTACTATCGTTATACGTAACTTCGTAAGGCGTCAGATTGAATTCATATGGTTTCGTACCGAGCCATTCTTTTTTATCTCCGCCGATCTTCAAACCAAGCTTCATTATGTGGGTCGTGTCCCGGTGAAAATAATCGGTGCTAAGATCAATACTGTTTGCAGCCGGATAATAAAAGCTTATTCTTTCCGGCAAAACAGAACTGTGATGCATTTCCACACCTACGTACGCGTTCCCGACTTCTACTTGCGCGTCACCTTTATACTGAACTTCCATTTTCTTCTTTAACGCACTGTTTACCGGCTGGGCATAAATATTAAGCGCGAACAAAACAATTATGGGGATGTATATTTTAACTCTCACACTCTCTCCGGGGTATAAATTTTATTTTCCTTTTCTCTGCAGAAATTGGTTTAAACTTGTTACCGCAAATTTTTTCTTGAACACTTTTTTATCTTTTATTTTAATCGCTACATCTTTCTCTTCACCGGGCAAAAGTATAAAGCTGTTATCATCAAACTCAACTTCATTATTTCTTATGAAAATGAAAAAAGCGGGCTTGCTGGTTTTTACTTTTAGTTTTTCATTCTTATTTGTTAAAGTTGTTTCAATCTTTGCATCCGGTAATGAAATATATTTCCATTCCAGTTCTTTGTAATAATTTCTGTTAACCTGTCGATCATCCTCATCAAACAAGGTTGCTATAATTATTGCCTTACCTTCTTTTACCTCGGCAGGCAGCGAAAGACTGAATATTTCATCCTTAGACAAAGGCTCAATATTTATTTTTTTAGAATTTATCTTTTCAATATTGCCTGAAGGCAGCGGAACAAATTTTAGTTCGATTGAGCCGTTGAAATTTTTTACCCCGTTGTTTTGAACAATAATTTTTAAACTATCGCTTACTTTAGTTAGATGAACAAGCATCGGGTTGAATGACTTCTTAATCATGTAATAGGAAAGCTTGGGGATCAAACCGGAATCGATCAATGCCCAGCTTGCTACAGGCCAGCAATCGTTTAACTGCCAGATAATCGAGCCGTTTGTTGCAGGAAACCTTGACTGCCAGTGTTCTACGCATTCTCTAAGCGCCAGCCCCTGGTTCAATTGAGTTAAGTAAACAAAATCCTCTAGGCCGGTTCTTACCGCCAAATGCGCCGACATAAATTTAAAAAGTCTTTCCGGCCCCTCAACCTGCTTATTGTGAAATTCAAATATTTTGCTTTGGGCATGGCGCTCATCTTTCTGTAAAACTTTTTTTATCGTATCATACCCGGCTGAGCTTTGAAACCCGAACTCGGTTACAAATAAACTTTCATCTTTTACAACTTTGTTGTAATCCACCCAGAAGCTCCATATATCCCATTGATGCCTGTTCCCGCTCAACATCGAGTCAGGGTCATCATCATCGCCGAAAGGACTTGACGGCCAGTAAGGTCGAACTGGATCAAGCTCATTTAATAATCCCGGAATGATATCGTGATAAATTTTATATCCCGGCATTTCTTTATAACTTGTGTTATGTTCTCTAAACCAAATCCATTCATTCTCATTGTTCCCGCACCAAATTGTAAGGCATGCATGGTGTTGAAGTCTGTTTATGTTTTGAGTTACTTCTTCCGTTACATTATTAATAAATTCTTCATGTTCAGGATATGAAGCGCATGCGAACATAAAATCCTGCCATACCATTAATCCGAGTTCGTCGCATAATTCATAAAAGATATCATTCTCATAAAATCCGCCGCCCCACACTCTTAAAATGTTCATGTTGGCATTCTTTGCCGCCTGGATAAGGTATCTGTATTTTTCGTTGGATACTCTCGGAATAAAAGAGTCTGCCGGTATCCAGTTTGCTCCTTTTGCAAATACCGGTTTGCCGTTTACCTGCAGCTGGAATTGAGGCTTTCCTGCCTCTTCAAGTTTTAATTCAATTTTTCTTATGCCAACTTTTCTCTCCGACTCATCTATAATTTTATCTTCATTGTTTGTTATATGCACTTTAAGCGTGTAAAGAGTTTGTTCACCGTAATTATTCGGCCACCAAAGCTTTACACCGGGAACTTCAATATTAATTTTTATTTCGCTTTCGTTCGGCGATGATATTTCCTTTATTATATTTTCTTCGTTACTTAAAGTGATTACGACTTTATGCCCGTCTTCCAATTTTTTATTTAACGTTATTCGAGCCTCAACAAGCGCATTATTTTCTGTAATATTTAAAGTATCGAATTTAATTCCTTCAATTGAGTATTCTGCTTTTTGCGAAAGATAAACCGGTCTCCATATTCCGCTGGTAGCAAACTCAGGTCCCCAGTCCCACCCGAATGAGTACTGGGCTTTCCGTATGTATACTCTTTCGGAGTTTAATGCCACCGGGAGCTTGCCTAATTTTTCCTCTTGTGCGCGAGCATATTTATACGGCGAGGCAAAAATTATTTCGAGGTTGTTCCCTTTTTGTTTGAGTTCATTTGTGATATTAAAAGAATATTTTCTAAACATATTATCGCTGCTGCCGATCTCTTTTCCGTTCAGGAATATTTGCGCAACGGTATCAAGTCCTTCAAACACGATATATGTATCGAGATCCTTGTTGAAATTTTTCGGATAATTAAATGATGTTTTATAAAGCCAGTTTGCATGTCCTATCCATTGAAGCCTTAATTCGTTTTCACCGAAAAACGGATCCGGTATTAAGCCTGAGCTAATTAAATCGGTATGTATTGCTCCGGGTACTTCGGCATCTATCCATTTTTTCGCTTTAGAAATTTCTTCCCGGTTATTATCATCCCGGCTTATTTCAATTAATTTTGTTTTCCAGTTTTCATTTAAATAAAATTTGTTTTCCAACCTCATCACCTATTTTAATAATATCAATTTTTTGTTGAATGTTTTTCCGTTAGCGTGCAATACGCAAAAATAAATTCCGCTTGAATAATTGGAAGCGTTCCACGTTATATAATGATTCCCCGCGTTAAATTCTCCTTTTGCCAGCTCCGTAATTTTCTGCCCGAGAATATTATAAATGCTTAATGTAATATCCGAAGTTTTGTTCAGCATAAAATATATTTTTGTGCTCGGGTTAAACGGATTTGGATAGTTTTGCATTAGCTCTGTTTTTTCGGGCACCGCGGCAGTATTACCGTTATTAACATCTGTGGCGCCGCTAAAAAGATTTTGAATTTCATTTAACGGAAGCCCGTAGTTGAATATTTTTATGTCGTCAAGTATGCCGTTAAAATTAGTGTTGTTATTGTTCGGCAGCTCCTGCCCGATAGTTAGTGGAATATTTGTCGTTAAAAATGCCCCGCTCCACGAAGCAAATGAATCGAGATTACCGTTAATGTATAATTCCACATCAGCACCGTTGTATGCCGCAGTAATATTATAAAGACTATCAGCATTCAAAAGTGTTTCCGAATCAAGATCAATAATGCCGCCGTTTTGAGATGAATTTGTCTTGATTGTAAATCTTAATTTCTTTTCGGGGATGATGGATATTTTCCAGCGGGTGTTATAACTGCCGTGGGATATAACATACTGTTCCCGCGAATAGAAATCTTTTACCGTCATCCATAAATTTATCGTTAAGCCGTTTGAGAAATTTAATGATTGAGACGAAGGAACTTGGATGTAACTATTAACTCCGTTGAACATATAAGCGCTGTTTGCCGTACCGAATCGATCGCTTGTTAAGGAAGCATTGTAAGCAATGCCGTTGTTGTTATTGCCGCTTCCATCATCAGCATTTCCACTGAATGAATATGACGCGACAATGCTGCCCGTTTGATTTTTTGAAAAGTCCCGCACTTCCACTAAAATACTGTCGGAAGCACTACCGCCTTTTCCATCATTAACGGTGCATCCGATATAATAATTACCTGCGGTTGAAGGAGCCGTCCAGTTTACATTATTTTCCGCGCCTTCAATTACACCTGCGCTTGAATACCACGAATAGCTTAACGAATCATTTTGCGGGTCAACGGCATTGCAAAATAAAACTGATGACTTTCCGAGATCAATTTTTCTCGGTTTTGCTTCTATTTTCAGAATTGACGGCGGGTTGTTTATTACCTCGCTTACATTAATCGTATCCTTCGCGGTTACCGTATTTCCTTTACCGTCGCTCACCGTGCAATTGATTGTATAAACACCGGTAGTATCGGTCGAAATGTATTTGATTATTGCGCCACTGCCGGTAATCTTTCCGCCGCTTGCACTCCACTGATAACTTAACAAATCGTTTTCAGGATCTACCGCGGTACAGTAAACAGCTGTTGTATCATTAAAAAGCAAAACATCTTTGCCGGGTGCCAGATTTTTAATTCGCGGAGGATAATTGCCGCTGAATTTTCCCGAATGATAATCTACCGTTATTCCGTCAACCAGAAATTTATCTTCTTCATAAGTTTTTGTTCCGCCGGAAGGGACGATGACAATTAGTGCCGCACTATTCAACGGCACTGTAATGTTTGTAACTCCTGTTACCCCGGTAGTTAAAAATTCTTTTGATACAGCGTCATAAATGTCATGATTCCCGCTGCCTGTATTTATCTCGACAACTTTATTTTCGGAATACGGGTTATAAAGAAGGTATGAAGGATATGCGCTGCTGCGGTAATAATCTGTCTTAAGCAAATCTAGTTTTAAAATTCCGCTTACGTTTGTTGTATCTATTATTCCGCCCAAAATTCCGATGTGCGAAGACCCGTAAAGAGTTAGAGTTGTATTTCCCCAGTTACCGTCAATTGCATCTCCTGATGCATAAGGAGTAATGGAAAAGTTTGATGGATTATATTTTCTTATTGCTTCATGCGCAATATATGAATTAGTATCATATTGATCCGCCCATTGTTTGCTCGGCTGATCCTGGTTTTGAGCCGGTAAATATTGAGGATAAAAAAGTCTGCTGGCGTTAGCGGCATTTAGCACCCATTTACCGATTGCCCTTGCGAACCTCGCGTCGTATCTAACCATTGGTACAAGCGCGCCGATTTGCTCGAATGTATTCATAGCAAAAGGATAATCGTTCACTCCATTAACCTCACCGATCAACCCGTCAACATCGTACCCGCCCCAATTTGTATTTGCCATTGCGCCCCACGATCTTAACCGACCGACATCAAAACACCAATTAACCATTTTGGAAATATCATAATTGGTTCCGAGTTCAGCATTCATTCTTGCCGCAGTATAAACTCCGTATGCCAGTTGAAGCTCGTAAGCAGGATTAGAATTGTAATTATTTAAAAACTCCATACACCATTCCGCACCAACTCTGTACTTTTCATTTTTAGTTTTTACATAAGCGTTATAAAGTATCCACCCGATTGCGCCGGCGGCTTCGGGTTCATGCACGTCCGCGTCGTATGGCTGCATTGAATTTAAATCCCAGCCTCTGTGATCCATATTTGGAATTGACCACGGAGTAGAACTTCCGCCCATAACTTTTACAGCTTCAAGCCACCTGTCCGCAACAGTAGTAAATTGAGAATTGAAGACATCAATATCGGGATATAAATAATCCAATTCGTAAAAGAAAACATTCGGCATCGTCTCGTACCACCAGTCATCGGCGGTTTGATCATCGGGGTGATTTTTATAAACGTTCAATCCGTTTTTTTTATTAAACCATTCCGCGCACATTTGCACCCAGTTGTACCCGTTCTGATTTGATTTATCAATACCGGCAAGACTTGCCCCGATTACCGCGGGAATACAGTTTATAGCTTCTGCCGAAGTTGGATAAGGTGTTCCTACAACAGTGTGTAAACCGAATTGCGGACTTCCGGGATAGTTGATTGAATTACTATTCGTCCAGATTAACGGCAGGTATGTTCCGCTTATATTTTGATTGAACACAAGTGAATCATATCCGTTTGCAACTTCTTTCCAATTTCTCATCAAATATGGCGCAGGCAAATCAGGCATCTGATCTATCCTTGGAATACTTATTTGCTGCGAATAATTTGTTACCGGCATTATTAATATTACAAT